>QKII01000056.1 GCA_003249625.1 Propionivibrio sp.
GGCTACCTCGTTTTCCGAGAAGATTCGGTCCAGGTCGAGCAAGATCAGAAACTGCTCGTCCACCTGCCCCATTCCAGCTACATAATCGGCACTAAGGTGCATTCCCAAGCGTGGTGGCGGCTCGACCTGATCATCGCGCATCTCAAGCACTTCGCGCACCGAGTCGGCAAGGGCGCCAACAATTTGGTCCTCCCCACCAACATTAACCTCGATGACCAATATACAGGTGTCCTGGGTAAATTCTCCCACGGGCAACCCGAGTTTGACCCGCATATCGATGACCGGCACCACCTGGCCGCGCAGGTTAATAACGCCCAACATGAAATCAGGGGTCTGCGGGACACTGGTCACGGGAACCAAAGTCAGAATCTCCCGCGTTCTGACGACCTCCACCCCGAACAACTCGCCTGCAAGGCAAAAAGTAACATACTGTCGACTTGCCATTTTTTCACTTTCCACGACTTGCCTCCTCAATAGGCTTCAAATTCGTCGTCTTGAGCATCGCGCCGAGCAGCACGTTCAGTCTGCTTCATCGAGGGCAGCTTGTTACTTGTTATTGTCAATAGCGCCACCTTGGAAGCACTTTTGCCCTGTTTGACGACTTGCCTGGCGGGTTGCCTGCCGACTGTGGAATCCCGGTGTACGCGACTACCCTGCTCAAGAACGAAGAAGGCCATCATATCTGCCATCTGATCAGCCTGTCCGGTCAGTTCCTCGGCAGTCGATGCCATCTCCTCCGATGCCGAAGCATTCTGCTGAATCACTGCGTCTAGTTGCTGGATGCTCTTGCTAATCTGTCCGGCGCCGGCATCCTGCTCGCGGCTGGCTGCCGCAATCTCCTGCACCAATTCCGCGGTTTTCTGGATATTCGGCACGATCGATTCAAGGAGATTACCAGCCCTTTCCGCAACGTCGACGCTACTGCTGGAGAGCTCGTTGATCTCCCCGGCCGCCTTCTGGCTTCGCTCGGCCAGTTTGCGCACCTCGGCGGCAACCACCGCAAACCCCTTGCCATGCTCACCGGCACGGGCTGCCTCGATGGCCGCATTGAGTGCCAGCAGGTTGGTCTGCCGCGCGATCTCCTCGATGATGTTAATTTTGGTGGCAATCTCCTTCATGGCCACAACCGTTTGATTGACCGCAACGCCGCCTTCTTTTGCATCATCGGCAGTACGAGTCGCAATTCTTTCCGTCTGAATGGCATTGTCCGTATTCTGGCGAATATTGGCCGTCATCTGCTCGATGCTCGACGATGCCTCCTCCGCTGCTGCTGCCTGCTCGGTCGCCCCCTGTGACATCACTTCTGCCGATGCACTGATCGCCTGGGCTCCAGATTGGACGTTACCCGAGGCGGCACGAAGATCGTTGACCATCCGCCGCAGGTCGTCGCCGACCTGTTTCAAGGACAGCCGCAGTTCATCCCGATCGCTGCGAGGTTCCACCCGGAACGTAAGGTCCCCCTCGGCAAGATTCCGCATGTTATTGATGACCTCGTGCTGCAGGCTGTCGGCAAAGCGGTCCATTGTTTTGCCCATCTCGCCGATTTCATCGTCGCGATCAAGTCGCAAACGCTGATTCAGGTGCCCTTCTTCCATCTCCTTGATCATCTCGACAGTTCCGCGCAGCGGCACGAGGATCCCACGGGCAATAACTACGGCAACGACAATTCCAATGGCAAAAGCAATCACCGAGAAGATGACGACGCCCAGCAAGGTCTGGCGGCTTTTCGCCAGCATTGCTTCATCTGTCATGACGTTTTCATTGACCTGATCGATTATTTCCTTGAAGAGAGCCTTCACCTGGACAAGGCTTGCCAATGTCTCTTTCTCGTAGACCTCCTTGGCTGCATGTTCCATTTCGGCTGTCCGGGTCTTTCCCTCCAGTTCATCCTTTAAGGTAATAGCTGAGGCATGAAGTCGACGGTGAGGTTCCTCCAGTTTTACCAGCAGGGATGACAATCCCGGGAGAAGCTGCTCTGCCTCCTTGCGTCCCGCGCCGTAGTACCATTTACCCAGACCGCACAGATGGTGGTCCGTTTCGACATCGAGACGCTGAATTGATTCATTGTTGACGAAATCATTCAGCTTGAGCACCCAATTGAGATGGTCGGCCTCGCGCTGGACCACCTCCCCACGCAATTTGTTTCCGCCGATGACTTCCTTCGCATTAGCGACAATACCATTAACTCCATAGCCGGCCCAGACGCCCACCACGAGCAGCAGTCCAAGCACAAGACCAAATCCCAGGGCAAACTTTCCTGCGAGGCGTAAATTTTTCCAGCTCATGGTCTAATCCTCCCGTCGACTGTCTAAATCTCACTTACCAGAAAGCCGTTTTTCATTATCAACCAGGACGATTAATTTAGCATAATTTATGCCATTTACTTGCAATGATTAATATCTTTTACTTTTTATAACAATGTCGTGATCTTGTATCTAAATGGTTTATACCGAAACGATGTTTTACATATTTAGACGTGACTTTATGACACAGTTTTGTGCGATTTTTGTTAGATATTTGGCACAACGCTGTGCCACGCCAAAGAGGAAAGAGCCATTTGAGATACGCACCCGTTCCCAACACCGATTGACTATCAAAACAATTTTGGTATGTTTTCTGCTTTTGCCGCGAGCAATGCACCCATAAATCTTGAGAGGTAAACATGGCTATCGAGTGGAGTGATGAACTTTTAGTAGGTAATCCAACCATAGATCAACAGCATCAGGAAATTTTCAAACACTTCAACGACTTCCTTGGTGCCTGTAAAATGGGCAAGGGCCGTGAAGCGTTGCTTGAAATGCTCAAATTCCTTGATGACTATGTTAATTATCATTTTGCCACTGAGGAAAAGCTGATGGCTGAGATCGGCTACCCGGATATTCACTCGCATAAAAATGAGCATCGTAATCTCCGCAACCTTGTCTTGGCATTGCATACCGAAGCGTCAAAAGATGGTGCGACCTTGAGCCTGATAGCCGATACAAACCGTAAACTGTTGGACTGGCTGCTCGGTCACATTAAAAAAGCCGACAAAGATCTTGCTGGTTTTGCAAATAGCAAATGGGGCTTGCTTTAAGTCGAAAATCTGGCTTACCGCAGGTTCTAAAAAATGAAGCGGCCACCCGGAGAATCAGGTGGCCGCTTTTTTCGAAGTCGTAGATATAGTATTCCTCCGTTGGCACCAGTTTTTACATTAGAATCTGTGATTCCGACAACACATAGCCCAGCAGTTGCCAATATGTTAGCCCTGATTTCAACGTGATGCCCCATCTTTTTGTGGAGTCAACGACAGCCTCGCCGACTCGGTCAGATAAGGTCTGAGCAATAAGTGCAGGTGATCAATGCCCCGTTTCAGGGTCTCATCGTTCACCTCCTCACCACCGACCTCCAGGTAGTTCAGCCAGAAGAGCGTCATCATCCAGACTTGCTCGGCCAGCAGATTGCGAACGGTCACGGCAAGTGGCACTAAAAAGCCCTGCGCAATCGAGCGATCGAGAGCCGCATCGACCATGGCCAGATTGACTCGGTGCGAGGCGACGAACTGCTCGCCAAGGAGGGGGTCGGCCATGACCAGCGCGGTCAGTTCCCGTTTAAAGAAGCGGTAGCGCCAATTAAACCTTTGGATCATGATGAAGGTTTCGGCCATCGTCTCCGCCGTCCCGGGGCCCCGTTCGGCATTGATCGCCAGGTATTCCCGGGTGCCGACATCGTGCATCTGGGCGAAAATGGCCCGGATGATCGCTTCCTTGTTGCGAAAGTGGTAATAGAGGTTGCCGGGACTGATCCCCATGGCCGCAGCAATATGGTTGGTGGTCACTGCCTTCGTCCCGCTGGCGTTGAACAGGTCGATGGCTGTCTCGACAATGCGCTCCTGCGTGGTCATGGCCGCTCTTTTAGTAATCGAGGTGGGCGGTCCGCACCCGCTGAAGAAAGACCCCGAACAGGCGCAGTCGCAACAACAGGCCGTGCAACCCGTAGCGCAGCAGAGTCGGCAGCGACCGGTGCATCGGCACGGCACCCGAATAGAGCTTTGCCATCTCCTGGTAAAACTCCGGCAACGGCAGTTTGGTCGGCAGCAGGGCGTGCAGCATATCGTACAACTCGGGCTTGTTGCTGAGCAGTTCGTGACGGTGCGACGCGTGTAGCTCGGTACCAGGCAGCGGAGTCATCACCGTAAAGGTCGCATAGGTAAGTTTCAGCTTCCGGATATAGGTGTTCAAAGCCCGGAAGTCGTCACTGGTATAGGCTGGATCGACCATAAACGAGGCATACATCATCACCCCAAGGTTCCGAAGGATGCTTGCTGCAGCAGCCTGCTGATCGGTGGTTACCCCTTTTTTCATCGCTGCCAAACGCTCGTCGGAGAAATCCTCCATCCCCACAAACACCTGAGAGAGCCCAAGTCGAGCCCACTTGGCGAACAGGTCAGGATGCCTGACGATGGTGTCAACCCGCGCATAGAGGAAATAACGCTTGCGGATTCCGGCCGCGGCAATCAGGTCGGCGAGTTGCTCCATGCGCCTGGTGTCGCACATCGACTCGTCGTCACAGAAAAAAACGTTCTCCTCGGCAATCCCCTTCAGCTCCTCGACCACCGCGACCGGGTCGCGGCGCAGGTACTTGCCACCGGTGATGGCCCAGAGCGCACAGAAGGTACAGCGGGCCGTGCATCCCAGCGAGGTACGGACTGATGCCAACGGCTTGAACCACTCACTGAAATACCGTGAGCGCCAGGCCGCTGTCAGGCTACGGTCGGGAAACGGCAGTTCATCGAGCGGGGTATAGGTGCGCGGGGGCGTAAAAATCATTCCTGTTGGATGCGGAATACCGAGCCCGTCAATCCTGCGGAAGTCCCGTCCTCCGTCCAGTTCCAGCAGAATTTCTCGCAGGGCCACCACTCCTTCGCCAATCACCACAAGGTCGAAGGCGCTCTCGTTGAAATCCTCCGGAACTACCGTGGCATGGTGTCCACCGATCACCAGGAATACCTCAGGCTTTAGCCTGCGGATTGACGCTGCCAACTCCCTGACGATGTTCAGATGGCTGGTAAAGGCGGTCAGGCCGACGACGTCTGGCTGGAACTCATGGACTGCGTTCTCAATGTCAGCGTCGAGGCGGCCGTCGTGCAAGCGGACGCGATGCCCGTCCTGCTGTGCGGCGGCGCCGAGATATTCGAGCGCCAGCGGCTCGAACAGGTAGACCTGGTCCATTAGCGGAGCCCGGCTAGGCGGCTGGATCAACAATATGTTCATGGGTCCTCCGGTATCGCAGGATAACACATATTAGAGCATTTACTCTAATATGTCAACGGCCTGTATTCCCGGCAAAGCTGTCAGCGCCTCAAGAAAACATGGATACTGTTGTCCCGGAGGTTGGGGGCACATGTGTTATAAAGTGGAGTTTATTGTCACAATTAATACGAATGGCTTATAATATAAATGGGGGAGAAGGTGTAAGTTAAAGGAAAGGAGTTTCTTATGTCCAAACAATATACGGATAGATTTTCTGAAGCAGAAAAAGAGCTCTCGGAAAAGTCGGCCTTCATCTGTGAAAGCTGTAACACAAAATACGACAAGGAAGAGGCATTAAGACAATATAAGGATAGATTTACAGAAGCAGAGAAAGAGCTCTCGGAAAAATCGGCCTTCATCTGTGAAAGCTGTAACACAAAGCGCAAAGCGGCAAGCTCATAACACTATAAATGCTATATGTCATGACAACTTGGTTATGCGAAGGACGATTCTCCCCTAGATTGGCAGCCGCTACAGATATGGTGAAAGTGGCGCAACGTCGAGCAGCTTTTTAAAAGGTCGATTAGGGTTGATGTTTCACTTTATTTAAAGGCGAGACCGATGGATAAATTGCAATTCACACACTGCCTGCCAAATGAAACGGCCACCTAGTGTTCCAGGTGGCCAATGTTTTCTCTATCTTAAATAAGGCTTTCAGTTAGACGCCGGTTTTTGCCTCAGCACCCATGAAACACAAGAAAAACCCACGAATGTTTCTCGCTTCCCCTTGAGACTTAACGCTTCAGTACTTACGTGACCTTTTCGGCATATTAGGTGGCGACGAGTAGAACTTTACTAACGGCTCTCCCTGGCCCTGGACGTTGATAATTTTTAACACGTGGGAATAATATATAAGTAGGTGGACGTAGACAGCTATTGACACCGCAAGACCTCCGAGGTCATGAGCCCGCCGGAATCTCTGACCATGGAGGGCGTCATCGTTTAAACCAGGGGGCGATGACGGTGATGTTTTACCACCTGGAACATGGAGGCGAGCCATGACACTGGTCAGATGGGACCCCTTGCGGGAAATGGACCGGATGCTCGATCGCTACAGCCGTAACTACCTATCACCCCACGGCTTGGGCTTGATGGCTGGCGGTGACTGGGTTCCCCGTGTGGATGTTGCGGAGACCAACAAGGCGTACAACATCAAACTCGAAATCCCCGACGTTGCCAAACAGGACGTTAAAATCGAGTTGGAGCATGGTGTTCTGAAGGTCAGCGGCGAGCGTAAGCACGAGAAAGAACAGGAAGGGAAGACCTTTCATGTGGTCGAGTGCAGCTATGGGAGCTTCAGCAGAAGTTTCACCCTGCCGAAGGACGTCGACGAGAAAAAAATCGAAGCGACGTTCAAAGATGGCATGCTGACGATCGAACTACCGAAGGTCGCTGAGCCGAAAATCAAACCGATCGAG
>QKII01000375.1 GCA_003249625.1 Propionivibrio sp.
GGCTGCTGTCATTCAGACCAATTCTAGCCCAATGGCCGCTTTTGGGGTGCAAAGCCGCCATTCGTCCAGGCTGAACAGCAGCTTTCACCGATACCGGTCATTCAGGGTTCCTGACAGTGCTTGATCCGAACGGCAGCTTTCGCCTGCGGATTCAATCGAACGTCCGCTAACGGCCAGAAGCCGTCAGTGAGGCCGATCCCTAGTGCGAGGGATTCCCGAACCGTATTCGAAGTCCCGCATTGGCGATGAATCCTTCCAGGGGCGCCCATGCGTCAACGGTCCAGAGGCCACTCGGCGCGCGACTCGGACGAAGCAGGGGGTCCTCTTTGGTCTGGCGTACGTCCAAGAGATTCTCGAGATTCAGGAATAGCCGGTATCGTCCCAGCACGATCTCGCCAAGCAGGCCGATGTGCAGATATGGCTCGCTTTCAGTCCGATAAGGATTGTCAGCCAGCGACTGTTTGCCGGTGTAGTAGAGTTCCAGGCCGACGCGCCCCCGATCATGCTCTTCCCACATGGCAACGACTCCCGCCGAGTGTCTCGGTGTCAGCGGAACCGTACGGTCACCGGGCGCGCTTACCTCGGGTTCCTCAGCATCGAGGTAGAGGTAGCTGGCGGTTACTACATACGGACCCTGGCGCCAACGCAACATCGCCTCGATGCCGCGTGTCCGGGTGACACCACGCTGATTGACGAGTTGCACTCGGTCTGCAGCAACTGTTTGCAATCGCAGCGCGTCGTCGATGTCGGAACCAAAGAAGGTCAATCCGGTTTCAAGGGCACCGGCGGCGTAGCCAATGTCGAGCGAGATTGTCTCCGCTGTTTCGGCATCAAGCCCCGCTAACGGGTCGAGCCGTGACAGTCCGGCGGCCTCGGTTTCCTCGATAAACGGTGTCGGCGCATAGAAGCCGCGCCCCCACGAACCGCGAACCGTCCACGGCCCCGGCCGATACAGGAGCGACACTCGTGGGCTAAGCTGATCGCCGTATTCGCTGTGATCATCCCACCGAACGCTGGCGGCAAAGCTGATGTCGGCTGCCAGGTCTTGGTCAACTTGGGCGAAGATCGCTGGCGAGTCGTAGTCATAGTCGAAGACGGGGAACGTCTCGGAGTCGTAAGCATCGGATTGGTAAGCAAGACCAGCAACCCAGGACCGGGTCATGGAATCGCCAGCCAGGGACGCTTCGATCAACGTTGTCTCGTGCTGGTCTATTTCAAGCAGGTCACCGAAGCGGTGATCGTGAGACTGGCGCATACCGGAGGCACGTAATTGCGCGACTCCCCAGTTGCCGACGGGACTCTCGAGAACGAGACCAGCGTCGAACCGGCGCGTCTCCTGATTTTGTTGAAAGGGTTCCCCGCCAGGCACAACTCCGCCGGCATTGGTTCCACCACGGCGGTCTTCAGACATGGCGCCAACGGTGAGGTAGGCACTGAATTCGTCCTGCCCTTCGTAGTACAGCCTTGGGCGTGCCGAGACGCGCTCATAACCAGGCATGTCGATCCAGTCGTCGTCGTCCAGGTCCTGTTGTGACTGTCGATTGAAACTGGCAAGCATCGAGCCGCTCCAACCGCTGCCGAGGGTGCTTTCGGCGTAGGCTGAGAGGTCCTGCGCATCCCGTGTCGTCGTGTTCAGGAGGACTTCGCCAGACGCTTTCGCACCGGGTCGCCCGGAGACCAAGTTGATCACGCCACCCAGTGATTGCCCGCCGTAGAGCGCCGACGC
>QKII01000400.1 GCA_003249625.1 Propionivibrio sp.
TGCAGCCGACCTAGTGCTTCATCTCAAGGACGGGCGATTATTGCCGTCATGAAGATTGTAAGTGCATTACGCATCATGGGGCGCCGGCTGACCCATCTCTATCGTCTCTGGGTATGCATCAATTTGCGGTACTTCAGAAGGGACTATAGGCGCTGCCTGATTGTTCTGCTTGGGGTTGGCTTGGGGGCAGCACTATTCACCGGGGTCCGGCAGGCGGCGAATGCCTCCATGGAGTCCTTTTCCACCGGTATGGACCGCTTTGCCGGCACGGCCGAGGCTGTGGTTACGGCCAACGCAGGACCAGTGGCCGACGAACTGGTCGGGGAATTGCTAAAACTGCCGGGGGTGGCTGCCGCCACGCCGGTGCTTTCGGTTATAGTACAGGTCGAAGGACACGACGAAGCCTTGCGCATCATCGGCATCGCCCCGCTTCTGGACAGGGATTTCCGTGACTTTCCCAAGGTGAGCGAGAGCGCAAAAGACCAGGATGAAAATCGGTTGTGGCAGCGGCTCATCGCCGAGCCTTACAGCCTGGTCCTTAGTCGGCTGGCGGCTAAGCGCTTCAGGGCTGCCGCCGAGGACACCCTTACAGTAGTACATGCGAGCGGCCGCACAAATTGTATCGTGGCCGCAGTGCTTCAAGACGAGGGGTTGGCCCTGGTGGACGGCGGCATGGTCGCGGTAGCCGACATCGCCACCGTACAGGAACTGGCTGGTCGCCAGGGCTTGCTCGATCGAATCGACCTGCGCTTTTCCCCTGATGTTTCCAAAACCGTTGCCGTTGCAGCCGTGTCCGCTGCGCTGCCGGAGGGGGTGCGTCTCGCCAATCCCAGCGACGAGGCCGAAAGTGGGCGAGGTATGATCCTTGCCTATGAGTTGAACCTGACAGTCCTCAGTTTTGTGTCGCTGTTTGGTGGCATGTTTCTGGTCTACGGGATGGTGGCGCTCAATGCTGCCACGCGTCGCTTCGATACGGCGGTGCTGCGTTCCATGGGGGCCTCGAAAGGGACGATTTTCATGCTCTTCCTGGCTGAAGGCGGGCTGCTCGGCCTGCTGGGCTGGATTGTTGCGGTACCTTTGGCCGTAGGGTTGACCGGCCGCCTAACCGAGCTAGTAAGCGGCACCATCGATTCGCTCTTCGTGCGCCTGACCGTACCCAGTGTCACCCTAGACCCATTGGAATTGGTAGGATCGCTGGTGGTGACCATGGGCGTGGCGCTGCTAGCCTCGGTGCAGCCTGCCCGTGAGGCCATGCGCGTACCGCCCAAAGAGAGCCTGCAGATGACTGAGGAACGGGCTTCTGCTCGTACGCCAGCACTGCAGGCTGCAGTGCTCGGCGGGCTGTTGGTGCTCCTGTGTAGGCCTGTAAGCCTGTTGCCGACCATCGCTGGGTTCCCTCTACCCGGCTATATAGGGATTTTCATGCTTTTCTGCGGATTTTCCCTTACCGCTCCGCTACTGTTGCGTCTGTCAGGCGTTTATATCGCACCGTGGGTGGCGCGGGCGGGCGGACTGCCGGCCCTGCTGGCCGGGCGGACCTTGCGTGATGCCGGCATTCGCACGACAGTGTCAGTAGGCGCGCTCGTTACAGCCTCGGCCCTGTTTGTGGCGCTTGTCATCATGACCCACAGCTTCAGGCAGACCTTCACTGTATGGGTAGATGAAACCATCACCGGCGACCTGTTTCTGCGACCGATCAATGCAGAATACAATGAC
>QKII01000044.1 GCA_003249625.1 Propionivibrio sp.
TACTGCAAGACAACTAGCCCCTCACAAGGAGGGGCCGGTGTAGAAGCGCTATTCGTATTCCTGATTTGCGCGCAAGCGCGCGCAGAAAAAGCCTGATGGCTACTGCTTTACGCCCCCATCGGGGTGCTCTCCAGCCCCCTCGCCAGTCTCCGCCTTGGATATCAAACCGAGACGCTCCATCTGGATATCCGCCAACGCGCTGTAAAGCGGGGGGCTAAAGAGGCGGGCAATCAGTGACGAAAGCATTGTCACTGCCATCAGGCTGATCACCATTTCATGCCCATCAATCATTTCCATCACGATGATGAATGAGGTCAACGGTGCCTGGGTCACCGCTGCCAGGAAGCCCGCCATGCACAAGGCATAGATCGACAGCGCGCCGACCGAGCCTAGAAGCGCATGCACATCCGCGCCGATGCCGACACCAACGGCAAGACTGGGGGCAAAAAGGCCACCGGGGATACCGCTGAGGAAGGAAAAAGCGGTCGCAGCGAATTTCACCGGGGCGTAATACCATGGCAGGTTCATCAACCCCTCAAGCGTGCTCTGGGTATAGAGGTACCCCGAGCCATGCGCAGCGCCATTGCTAATGGCGCCGAGCAACGCAACCATGAACCCACAAAAGCCAGCCCAATAAAAAGGATGCTGGCGACGAAAGACACTCACCCTGTCCGTCGCTCCAGGCCGTGACGCCCGGACAAAAAGCCGACTGAACAACCCGCCAGAAATCCCACAGGCGAGCGCACACACGAAGACCGGCCAGAGGATGTGGTAATCGATGCTCTCAACCGCCAGGCGCCCGAAGTAGATGTAGTTCCCCTGGATCGAAATGGAAATCAGACCGGCCAGCACGATTGCGGAAATCAGCACCCCGTTGGTCTTTTCTTCAAATCGTTTGCCCAACTCTTCGATTGCAAAAACGACTCCGGCCAGCGGCGTGTTAAATGCCGCAGCGATCCCCGCGGCGCCTCCAGCCAGAATCAAACGCTTGGCAAAGCGCGGCGAACGGTTGGGAAGAAAACGTCGAAACGCGTACATCATGCTTGCGCCGACCTGCACGGACGGTCCTTCGCGGCCAATCGAGAATCCAGACGCCAGCCCCGCCACCCCGAGCGCCACCTTGCCGATGGCGATCCTTAGCGAGACAAAGGAACCGACCTTTTCGCCCTCGGCTTCATCCCTGAGCGCCGCGATAACCTGAGGAATGCCACTGCCTTCCGCTCCGGGAAAGAGTGTGCGCGTCAGCCAGGCGATCGCCAGTCCGACCACCGGACAAAGCAACAGAGGCATCCACCAGAACCGCTTGATCCCTTGATTGAAATACTCAATCGCGTATTCCGTGAGACGGGAAAATGCGACAACGACCAATCCAGTAACAAGAGCCGCCAACCAGATCACCGCCCTTTCTTTCCAGGCCTTACGGTCGGCCAAGCGGTGTCGGGACAGGTGACGGGATAAAACAGTGAGCATTTTGGGAAAACCAGTATCGGGGGATGGGAAACGCATAATTATACGCCTGCACTTTTTACGCTCGCCTCCCCCAATCTGATCGTTCCGGATCACAACCGGAGAGACCCCCGCGTATAATGCCGCTCGCCCTTCCCCTTTATTCGCCTTGCACCTGCCCCGACAAGCCGATTGCAGGCGTTCTTTCCCGATGACCGACATGCACGCTCAAGGCAGCCGCTTCCCGTCCCTGAACGGACGACCGCGTTTGGTTCACTGGTGCACCCTGCTCGCCCTGACGATCGCCTTCGCCGTACTTTTCGACGCCGTCAGGCTGCCCGCGGCGCTCCTGCTGGGCGCCATGCTGGGGGCAATTCTGGTCGCCATCACGGACGGAACGCCGCGGATTCCCCGCCGGGCTTTCATCGTCGCACAAGGGGTAATCGGCTGCCTGGTCACCCGCAGCATCACGCCGGAAATTCTCGTATCACTGCACAACGACTGGTTGATCTTCTTTTCGGTGACCATCACTGTCATCCTCGTCTGCGCGGGCATGGGCTGGGTTCTTGCGCGGAAGCAACTCCTGCCGGGTACCACGGCCATCTGGGCCTGCTCGCCAGGAGGCGCATCAGTCATGACGCTGATGTCCGATGCGTACGGTGGCGATATGCGACTCGTCGCAGTGATGCAATACCTGCGTGTCATCATAGTCACCGTACTGGCAACCGTCGTCGCTCACTTCTGGATGGGCGGCACACAGAGTTGCCAAAGCATCTTCGCCGATTGGCTGGCGCCGGTTGCGTGGCTCGACCTCGGGGGAACATTGCTACTCGCGACAGCGGGTTCGCTGATTGCACAACACCTCAAGATCCCCGGCGGGGCCCTGCTCGGGCCGATGCTCATCGGCGCCACACTGCAGGCCAACGGCATCATGCGTATCGTCCTCCCCCCGTGGATTCTTGCGCCAACCTATATCGCGCTGGGCTGGACCATCGGATTGCGCTTTTCACGACAGACACTCGGACAGGCGGCGCGCGCCCTGCCGTCGATGATCGTCTCGATCGCCGGTCTGGTTCTCGCCTGTGCCGGCATCGCCGTAATCGTCGCTCACCTGACCCATCTCGATCCACTTACCGCCTACCTGGCGACCAGCCCCGGCGGACTCGATTCAGTCGCTGTCATTGCGGCTTCATCAAGCGTTAATGTTCCTTTCGTAATGGCCTTTCAGACGGCACGTTTTCTCATGGTCGTACTCACCGGGCCAGCGCTGGCGAAATACATGGCCCGCCGCCTGCAGAAAGACAGTAATACCTGACCCCTCTCGGTTACGAGACGAACCGCCCCCGGCGTTCGCCGGGGTGACGGATTCAGTGCTGCGCTAGAAAGCCCCTATTTCCTTGAGGATAAACGCACTCATATGGCTGGCCACGGCGACGACCTTGTGTGAAAAAAGCGGCCAGTCGGAACAATCGCTGACGAAGTCGCCGACGATGTGCGCGCGCCCGGCCCTGCGCCAGTGGATGCCGTCGAGCGAGCCACCAGCGACTCCGGAAGCCGAGACGACAAGCTGATGGCTTGCCAGACACTCCATCAGCATTTTCTTCGCCATCGCCTTGTCGAAACCCTCGACGACGAGGTCGCAGCCACCGAACAGCGCCTTGCAGTTGGACTCATCAACGCGTTCGAAGATTGCATCGACCTCCAGGTCGGGCCGGATGCGCTGCAGGTTTTCGCGCAAGGCCTCGACCTTCGGACGGCCAATCTGGTCCTGAAAGAAAAACTGCCGGTTGAGATTCGACGGCTCGACGCGGTCGAAGTCGACGATGCGCAACGCCTTGACACCACTGCGCACAAGATTCAACGCGACATTGGAGCCGATCCCGCCGACACCGGCGATGCCAATTTTCTCGATTTTCACAACGCTGCCTCCCAATCCTTGAATACGGGTTGATAACGTCGGGCGACAATGGCGGCGGCGACTTCATCGACACTGCGCTCGTCTGTGATCTCGAACTGCAGCGCCGAATCCGACTGCTGCTGGATCGGAACGGCGTAACCGCCGACCCCGGTACTCGACCCTGCCGAGAAGCGTGTAGCGCCAAGCGTGAGCAAGCGGTCGCGGAACTCGGCCCGCTCGCGCGTCGACAAGGTAATCCCGGCACGCGGCAGGAAAACGCGCAGCGCCGTCATCAACTGCACGAAGAGGCGGTCGCCGACGAGCTGCACTGCCGAAAACCCGCCTTCTGCCTCGTTGATGCGCGGCAATGACACCGCCACTTCCGTCCGCAGAAAGCGGTCCTCAAGGTAGCGAGCATGCAAGCCGGCAAAGAACATCTCACGGCGCGGTTCAGCCAACCCGAGCAAGGGACCGATATTGACCGTACGCAAACCCGCCTCGGCGGCGCGTGCCGGCGCATCGAGACGCCAGGCGAAATCGCGCTTCTTTCCGCCAAGGTGCACCGCCTTGTAAACCACCTGATCGTAGGTCTCCTGAAAGACGGTCATCCCGTCCACGCCCGCGGCCTTCAGTTGCGCGTACTCCTCGGTGTGCAGCGGGTAGATCTCGATCGCCACCGACGCGAAGTGCTTCTTGAGCAGCGCTACCGCCTCGCACAAGTACTCGGGCGGCGTCGTGCGCCGATCTTCGCCGGTGAGGATCAACACGTGTTGCATGCCGGTGCGTGCAATCGCCTCGGCCTCGCGTTCGATCTCGGCAAGCGAGAGGACACGGCGCGGGATTTCGTTGGTGACGTTGAAGCCGCAGTAGGCGCAGCGGTTCTTGCAGTGGTTGGACAGATAGAGCGGGATGAACATCTGGATCGTCCGCCCGAAGTGTTGCACGGTCAGTTGTTGGGCCCGTTGCGCGATGGCTTCGAGATGATCGCCGGCACGCGCGCTGAGCAAGGTCAGGAAATCCATCGTGCTTGGCGAGTCCTTGCCCAAGGCGCGGGAGACGTCCGCGTCGGTCACGCCGGCGAAGAAGCGATCGAAGTCAAAACCCTGATATTCGGCGAGCCATTCCTGAAACGACATGCTCCCTCCTAATCGTCGAGAAAACCGGTGAGCGGCGAGGAGGCCTGCGCCGTCGCCGATTCGGCGGCAAGATCCGCCAGGAAGGCCATCCGTCCTGCTTCGACAGCAAGCGAGAACGCCCGACCTGTCGCTGCCGGGTCGGATGCCGTGGCGATGGCCGTATTGACCAACACCGCCGCCGCGCCCATTTCCATCGCCGCCGCCGCGTGCGACGGTCGGCCAATGCCGGCATCGACAATGATCGGAAGGCGGCAATGCGCAATCAGCAACTCGATGAGCATCTTTGTTTCAAGCCCGCGATTGGTGCCGATCGGCGCACCGAGCGGCATGACGGCCGCCGCGCCAACGTCTTCCAACCGTTTGGCCAGCGTGAGATCGGGCAAGACATACGGGAGCACGACGAAGCCCTCGCGCGCGAGGATTTCCGTCGCCTTCAGCGTCTCCCAGTTGTCCGGCATCAGCGTCTTCATGTCGGTGATCACTTCGATCTTGATGAAGTCGCCGCAGCCGGCCGCCCGCGCGATGCGCGCGATGCGCACAGCCTGCTCGGCGTCCCGCGCCCCCGAGGTGTTCGGCAAGAGCGTTACGTTCTTGGGAATGAAGTCGAGGATGTTCTCGGCGCGGCCCGACTGATCGACACGGCGCAGCGCCACGGTGATCATCTGCGAGCCGCTCGCCGCGAGCATCTCCGGAATCTGGTCGTTGCAGGCGAACTTGCCTGTTCCGGTGAACAGGCGGTTGGTGAAACGCACCCCGCCCAGGATCAATGCGTCATCGCTCATCGCTCAACCTCCCCCGACGAAGGACAGAAGTTCGAGACGGTCGCCGGAAACGAGCGAGGTGGTCGCCCATTCCCCCTGCGGCACGATGCGCCGGTTGAGCTCGACGACCAGTGAAGCGGCCGGCAAACCCTTCGCCTGGACGAAATCGGCAAGCGATGCAGACGACGCGAACGGGGTGTTTTCCGGCGCGCCATTGATGATCAGTTCCATAGACATCTCCCAAAGGACCAATGAAAAAGCCGCTTGTCCCTGAGGAAGGGCAAGCGGCTTTTCGGGAGCCTGGAACCGGAAACATGAGCAGCAGAAACCGGATCGTCTTGACTTGTCCACTTCCCTTCGCCGGCATTACCCGGATCAGGTTCATAGGGTTGGACAGAGTCCTCTCAGCAACTACGCACCCCTAGCGACAGAGGGGTTATAGCCGGCAAGGCCTTTGGGTGTCAAGGCCGGCAGCGAACTCGCCGCCGGCCTTGCGACGCGAAACGTTCAGAGCAGGCTCTTCAACAGCCTTCCCATTTCCGACGGATTGCGGGTGACCTTGAAGCCGCACTCTTCCATGATCGCCAGCTTGGCTTCTGCCGTGTCTGCTCCGCCGGAAATCAGCGCACCGGCATGGCCCATGCGCTTGCCCGCCGGTGCCGTCACACCGGCAATGAAACCGACCACCGGCTTCTTCATGTGCTTCTTGCACCAGTAAGCGGCCTCGGCCTCGTCCGGCCCGCCGATCTCGCCGATCATGATCACCGCATCGGTATCCGGGTCGTCGTTGAAGCGCTTCATTACGTCAATATGCTTGAGTCCATTTATCGGATCGCCGCCGATTCCAACCGCCGAGGACTGACCAATGCCCAGCTCGGTGAGTTGGGCGACCGCCTCGTAAGTCAGCGTACCGGAGCGGGACACGACACCGACGCGGCCCTTCTTGTGGATGTGGCCCGGCATGATGCCGATCTTGATTTCGTCGGGGGTAATCAGTCCGGGGCAGTTCGGGCCGAGCAGCAGGGTTTCCTTGCCCCCCTTGGCGACCTTTTCCTTCATCTTGTTGCGCACGACCAGCATGTCGCGCACCGGAATGCCTTCGGTGATGCAGATGACCAGATCGAGTTCGGCCTCGACGGCTTCCCAGATGGCATCTGCGGCACCGGCCGGCGGCACGTAGATAACCGAGACGGTGGCGCCGGTTTCTTGCTTCGCGTCCCTCACCGAGGCGTAGATGGGAATATCGAAGATGCTTTCGCCCGCTTTCTTGGGATTGACTCCGGCGACGAAGCAGGCCTTGCCGTTGGCGTATTCCTGGCACTTTTCGGTGTGGAATTGGCCAGTCTTGCCGGTGATGCCCTGAG
>QKII01000344.1 GCA_003249625.1 Propionivibrio sp.
CAGATTCTCGAACGGATTCCGGCGAATCGCTGGGGCAAGCCGGAAGACATGGTGGGTGCGGCGGTCTATCTCGCGTCGGACGCGTCGGACTACGTGAACGGCACCATCATCACCGTCGATGGCGGATGGATGGGGCGGTAAATAACGTGCCTTGTGTCTGGAGGTGGGGCATGAGTGCTCCGCCTCAACGTTCGTACGGAAAGCTCAGTGTGGTTTTTCTTGTATTGAAATTGGCTTCTTTGCTGGCCATGTCGAACGAAGACAATGCAGTCATGATGTGAGACGTCAGAATGGATTTTGCCTTGGCAAACTTCCCTTCTTCTAGTGCCTCGATGATTGCCAGATGTTCATTCATCACGCGAGCCCGGATTTTTCCGAGTGCCATCGTGATTCGGGTTCTGACGGCGTCGACGCGGGCCGCGACAAGTTCGAATGATTCCGCCAGGTAAATATTTCCGCAGTTCTGGACAAGTGCCCGGTGGTAGGCTGAGTCGGCCTCGGCGACCGCTTGCCAGTCTCCTTCAAGCTCTCCTTTGACCATTCTGTCATTTGCCTCGCGCAGCAGTGCGATCGTTTCGTCGTGTTTTCGATCGATGCTCAACGTAAGTGCCTGCAGTTCCAGCATGGTTCGGAATTCGCAAAGATCTGCCAGGTTTTGTCTCGTTGGCATGAAAACGAAGCTTCCGCTTTGCGGTTTGATTTCAATCAGGCCCTGCACCTGGAGTGCGGCGAGTGCGCCGCGTACCGGTGTTCTGCTGGTGCCAAAGGCGCTGGCCAGTTTGTCCTCGGAAAGAACTTCTCCGAATTGAAACTCCGCGTTCAGTATGGCGAACTTGAGTTTCGCTGCGATTTGCGATGTGAGTGACTCGGATCGCGCTTTTTTTGATTTTTCGGTGTTGTCCAAATCGAGTCTCTGGGTAAGTGTCTGAAGGACAAGGCCGGCGGTGTGTGCAAATTTCATTGATGTGCTCAGGCCTGGCCTTATGTTTTGGCATTGCCATTCGCGTTTCGCCAGCTATGGCCAACGCAGGTTTTACGTAGATTTTTATTCTACCGCATGCCTTGAACAAGTGAGAGCGTATTTGGGGGTCTTGTAATGGTAGTGTTTGTTGATTTTTAGATGTATTTCTCGATATTTGTTCAATTAAAGGAATCCGAGTTTGTTGTAACTAGGACCCTAGTATATATTTACTTGTATGCAATAAGGCGTATAGTGATGTCCCAGTTAGTGCTGTGGACTATGCTTTTGCAACGTGATTTTTTGTATGTCAGAGGGTAGGGTGGGGTTACTTGGGCCAAGGCAGAAAAATCGAAATCGGGATTGTCGACCCGGGTTGTGCTGATGGCAGTGTTGAGGCGGAAATCCCCAGCCGCTGGTCGCTGATTAACGAGCGTAACTGCATCGTCAACGCTTCGTGTGGCGTGTTGGCTGGTGCTGCTGCGCAGGCCGAAGCGCTCAAAGCGCACTAGATCTTCGCTGCGGCGCGGGGCGTGCGCCGCAAGGAGCGGATTGCGAGTTGTAAGCCTCGGTGGCGGTGGTTTTGCGTAAGTCTTTTTAGCAATCTTGACGTCGTCTAGTGAACGCTGTAGCGTTCGCGGCTAAGATAGATCGATCTAAATTGGAGCGAGATAAAAAGGGGTTGTACGTAGTAGGTGGTGGCTACCAAGGTTCGGAATACATGAATCGAGGGGCAAATATCATTTGTGTAATTTGAGGAGGAAAAACGAAATGAAAAAGTTTTCATTGTCGGTGGCATCGCTGGTGGTTGGTGCGACGTTCGCGCTGACCGGTCTCGTGGCGCCCGCGCAGGCGCAGGAAAAGGCTGTCAAGTTGAAAGCCGGTATCGGTTCCAGTCTGACCGGTAGCTCGCACGGTCTCGGTATTTCAAAGTTCAAGGAACTGATCGAGAAGGAGACCAACGGCCGCATCAAGATGCAGCTCTTCCCTGACGGCCAGATGGGCAACGATCAGTCGATGATGGACTCGTTGAAGATGGGTACGCTGGACATGATGGTGACCTCGTCCGCGCCGATCGCCAATACCACCAAGACCTTCCTGGTCTTCGACCTGCCGTTCCTGTTTACCTCGGAAAAAGTGGCCGACACGGTGCTCGACGGTCCCGCAGGACAGGAGATTCTCGATACGCTCAAGGGGACTGGGCTGATCGGTCTGGTGTTCTGGGAAAACGGATTCCGCAACATCACCAACAGCAAGCGCGCGATCAATACGCCTGAAGACCTCAACGGGCTGAAGATCCGCACGATGCAGAACCCGATCCACCTCGACTCGTTCAAGGGGTGGGGCGCCAACCCGGTGCCGATGCCGTTCAACGAGGTGTTCACGGCGCTCGAGCAGAAGGTTATCGACGGACAGGAAAATCCGAACACCCTGATCTACGATGCCGGCTTCTACGAGGCGCAGAAGTACCTGTCGATCACCCAGCACTTCTATACCCCGTTCGTGCTGATGATCGGTCAGAAGACCTGGGACAAGCTGAGCGCCAACGATCAGAAATTGATCCAGAAGATCGCTCTCGAAACCCGTGGCTACGAGCGCAAGGTTAATCGGGAGAACAATGCCAAGTACCTCGATCTGATGAAGAAGAAGGGGATCGAGATCAACGTGGTTACGCCGGAGAACCTGGAGAAGTTCAAGGCCTCGGCCAAGGATATCTACGCGAAGTTCGCCAAGGATATCGGCAAGGAGCGCCTGGACAAGGTTCTCGCTGAAGTCGCCAAGGTGAAGTAAGGGGTTTTATTTGTCAGGCCAGGCAGGGCGCAAAACGCTTTGTCTGGCCTTTCGTTCGGGCTCTTTTCGGCTCGAACCAGGAAGTTTAGGAGTTTTATCATGCTGCGTTTTTTCGATAAATTGCTGGCATTTGTTACTGCTTCGGCGATGGCGGCGATCGTGTTGATCGTTTTTGTTAACGTGGCCTTGCGTTACATCGTCAATACCGGGTTGACCTGGAGCGAGGAAATCGCCGTCAATCTGTTCGTCTGGGTCATTTTCCTCGGGGCGATTCTTGCTGGCCTGGAGGGCCTGCACATCAAGGTCGACATGTTGACCAAGAAGCTGCCGAAGGGGCTGCAGAAGGTATTTCTGGTGATCTCAAGCGTGTGCGTCGTGTTCGCGATGGGCGTACTTATCGTTGGCGGTATCGATGTCGTGAAGGTGACCGACAAGAACATCAGCGCTGCGACCGGCATTCCGTTTTCGTATGTGTCGTCTGCACTCGTGGTGTGCGCCGTCTGTCTCGTTTTAATCACCTTGTACAACACGTACAAGGAGCTTCGCGCCGATTGACCGCCAGAAGTCGTGTAGCAGCGAACTGATTAGGCTTCTGCCACGACTGATACTTGGCGCAGCGTCACTCGATTCTCACAAATCCTATAGCGGTATGCCCATCAGGAAGGGGTAGCACGATGGAAGGTCTTTCCTTAATTTTCTTGTTTCTGGCAGCGTTGTTTGGCTTTCTCGCGATCGGAGTGCCGATTGCTCATACGCTGGTTCTCGTGGCCGTTTCCCTGCTTTTCGCGATCGACAATTTCGAACCGCAGTTCGTTGCACAGTCGGTCATCTATGGTGCGAACAGCTTTACCTTGCTCGCTATTCCGTTCTTCATTCTTGCTGGCGAAATCATGAGCTATGGCGGGATTTCAAAACGGATCGTGCATTTCGTGGCATGCTTGGTCGGCCATGTGCGGGGCGGTCTGGGCTACGTCGTCATCATCGCCAGCGTCATTTTTGCTGGCTTGTCCGGTTCGGCTGTTGCCGATGCCGCAGCGCTGGGTGCCATCCTCATTCCGATGATGGTGCAGATGGGATATGACAAGGCGTTGTCGGTAGCGTTGATTTGTGCGTCGGCCATGATTGCGCCAATCATTCCTCCGAGCATTCCGTTTATTCTTTATGGCGTGGCAGGGCAGGTATCAATCGGGAGGCTGTTTATGGCAGGCATCGTGCCGGGGATGATCCTGGCAGCTGCCCTGATGAGTTTCTGGTTCTACCTCTCGAAGCGGAACAACTTCCCTGTCGGAAAGAAGGCGACTCGTGCCGAGGTGCTTGAGGCGCTCAAAAAATCGATCTTCGCGTTGTTCATGCCGCTCATCATTGTCGGCGGAATACGCTTCGGCATCTTTACACCGACAGAAGCCGGTTGTATTGCCGTGATGTACGCATTCTTCATTTCAACGGTGATTTACAGGGAAATGGGGCTGAAGGATATCGGGCACGTGTTGGTCGCTACAGCGAAGACGACAGGGATGGTTCTGTTGGTCGCTTCGACGGCAAATGCGGCGGCATGGGTTGTTACATCCGCGGCGGTGCCCCAGGCGATTGCTGAAGCCTTGTCCGGTTTCTCCGATTCGCCATTGGCGCTGATGCTGGTAATCAACGTATTCCTGGTAGCGCTCGGGATGGTCATGGACCTCGTTCCGGCCATGCTGATCTTTACGCCGATTTTCATTCCGCTCATCAAGTCCGTGGGTATCGATCCCGTGTACTTCGGCGTGATCATGACGCTGAACCTGGTGATCGGCCTGATTACGCCGCCGGTTGGGACTGTGCTCTACGTTGGGTGCGGCGTGGCAGGGCTTTCGCTTGGCGAACTTGTCAAGAAGCTGTGGCCGATTTTGCTGGTTGAACTGGCTGTGTTGGCTGTTCTTATCGTTTTCCCGGCGATCACTCTGGTTCCAGTGAAGTGGTTTAGCTGAGCGTTGTTCAGGAACCTATCAAAGTAGCTGTTATACGTTTTTTCAGGAGCAAGGAAATGGCATCGAAAGACAGGATGGCGGTATTGAGCGCGATGATGGAACAGTCGGTGATACCGGTGTTCTATCACCCGGATGAAGAAGTGTGCATCAACGTAATCCAGGCGTGTGCGAACGCTGGCGCGAAGTGTGTTGAATTCACCAACCGTGGCGACTTTGCGGCGAGCGTGTTCCTCAACGTGGCGAAGCACTTCGCCAAGGCCGACCCCAGCGTGATCATGGGCGTGGGATCGGTGTGTGATGCCCCGACCGCCGGGCTGTACATCGCCAACGGCGCCAAGTTTGTCGTCGGCCCGCTGCTCAATGCCGACGTCGCCAAGGTCTGCAACCGCCGCGGCATCCCCTACAGCCCCGGCTGCGGCTCCGCCACCGAGATTGGCGACGCCCAGGAACTCGGCTGCGAAATCGTCAAAGTCTTCCCGGGGTCGTCCGTTGGCGGTCCCGACTTCGTCAAGAGCGTCATGGGCCCCATGCCCTGGACCCGCATCATGCCCACCGGTGGTGTCGAACCCACTGAAGACTCCCTGCGCAAATGGTTCGGCGCCGGCATCGTCGCCTGCGGCATCGGCTCCAACCTCATTACCAAGAAACTCCTCGACGCCAAGGACTACAAAGGCATCGAAGAAAACTTCCGGCAGACCATTGCGCTGGTCAACCGCATCAAGGCCGACCTCGCCGGCAAGTAACACAGCAAAAGACAGAACAGAAAGGACCCACACATGAGCGAACTCATCGTCAAACCGGCCAGCGAAGCCAAATGGGATTGCGCCTCCTTCGGCGAAATCATGCTCCGCTTCGACCCCGGCTTCGGCCGCGTCCGCAACGCTCGCAGCTTCCAGGTCTGGGAAGGCGGCGGCGAATACAACGTCTCCCGCGCCATGAAGAAATGCTGGGGCAAACGCGCCATGGTTGCCACGGCGATTCCCAAGAACGACCTCGGCTGGCTGCTCGAAGACCTCATCATGCAAGGCGGCGTCGACATGAGCCACGTCATCTGGCGTGACTTCGACGGACTTGGCAAAAACACCCGCGTCGGCCTCAACTTCACTGAAAAGGGCTTCGGCATCCGTCCCGCGCTCGGCTGCTCCGACCGGGGACACAGCGCCGCCTCCCAGATCAAACCCGGCGAAATCAACTGGGAAAAGATCTTCGGCGAAGAAGGCGTTCGCTGGTTCCACACCGGCGGCATCTTTGCCGCACTCGCCAGCAATACCGCTGAAGCCGTCATCGAAGCCGTCCAGGTTGCCAAGAAATACGGCACCGTCGTTGCCTACGACCTCAACTACCGCGCCTCCCTGTGGAAGAGCCAGGGCGGCAAGGAAGCGGCGCAGCGCGTCAACCGCGAGATCGCCAAGTACGTCGACGTCATGATCGGCAACGAAGAAGACTTCACCGCCTGCCTTGGCTTCGAAGTTGAAGGTGCGGACGAACACCTCACCACGATTGAAACCGACTCCTTCGCCAAGATGATCCAGAAGGCCGTCAGCGAATTCCCCAACTTCAAGGTCGCGGCGACGACGCTGCGCAAGGCCAGCACGGCGACGTTCAACGACTGGTCGGCGATCCTCTGGTACGACGGCAAGATCTACGAATCGATGAAGCGCGACAACCTCGAGATCTACGACCGTGTTGGCGGCGGCGACGGCTTTGCGTCGGGCGTGGCCTACGGCTTCCTCGAAGGCAAGGGTCCGCAAGCGGCAGTCGAGTATGGTGCGGCGCACGGTGCCTTGGCGATGACCACGCCGGGCGACACCTCGATGGTGCGCGTCGAGGAAGTCGAAGCCGCCATGAAGGGCAAGGGCGCTCGCGTCATCCGGTA
>QKII01000199.1 GCA_003249625.1 Propionivibrio sp.
GCAAGGTTATCTACGGCTAACTCAGAAGTGCTTGCAATCCCCATAACACGACCATTCCCAGGATTACAGTCCACAACGCACTCCGCGTTTTCCAGGCGACCAGTACGGCGAATGTGGCGGCCAGCAGGCGCGGAGGATCGAAGGCAATGGTAGGCGCTCCTCCGGGAAAAAACAACGCGGGCGTGATGATCGCTGTGAGTACCGCCGGCGGGACGTAAAGCAAGGCGTGCTTGAGCCAATTGGGCAGTTCGAAACGCGCGATCAGGGCGATCGGGATGAAGCGGAGGGTGAAGTTGATTGCGCCGATAGCGATGATCAACAGCCAGGCAATCAGATTTTCTTCCACAACTTCTCCGAGACAAGACCCGCGAGGATGCCGACGCCGGTCGCGGCGATCAGGTTAAGTTTCATCGGCAGGTTCAGGCCTACCGAGGCGATGCCGCCTGCGAGCGCCGCATGGAGCATCGCCGGCTTGGTTATCACCGGCACCACAACGGCGATAAAGGTAAGCGGCAGGATGAAATCCACCGACCAGCCGGACGGGATCAGGCTGCCGACCAGGATTCCTCCGAGTCCGGCCAGTTGCCAGCACAGCCAGATGGCGAACGAGACGCCGAAGAGATACCAGTGACGATGGCGCGGATCCCCCTTCTCCATGAAGCGCATCAGGCCGAGTGCGTAGGCCTGGTCGGTCATCATGTACGCCAGAAGCACCTGCCATTTTCGGTTGAGCGTGCGCAAGGATGGTCCGATCGATGTGGCGTAAATCATGAAGCGCAGGTTCATGATCGTGGCCGTGGCGATGACGATAAGCAGCGGTGCGCCACTGCCGTAGAGTTGGGAGGTGATGATCTGCGCTGAACCGGTGAAGATGATCCAGTTCATCGAGAACGCCTGCCACGGTGTCAGACCGGCGGCGAGAGCGGCGGCGCCACAGATCAGGCCGAAGGGGACAATGCCCATGATGAGCGGCACGAAATCGCGAACGCCGGCCATGAACTCGGTTCGCGCTTCGGAGAGTTGCTGCATGATACGGCGGGGGAGATAGAATGAAGGTCTCGATTTTACTCCCAGAACGCTGTTCCATTCTTGCTGCTATCCGCTGATTTTCATGAACAAGGCCTTTATTCGCGAAACGGACGACGACGAGGACGAGGTCGCCGAACAGGCACCCAGCCTGCCGCAGGGAACCCGCAACTACATCACGCCGGGCGGCTATGCCCGAATCAAGGACGAGCTTGACCAGCTGTTGCGCGTCGAACGTCCGCATATCGTGGAGGTTGTGCACTGGGCCGCCTCGAACGGCGATCGTTCCGAGAACGGTGATTACATCTATGGCAAGAAGCGCTTGCGCGAGATCGACCGGCGCATCCGTTTCCTGACCAAGCGGCTCGATCTGGCCGAAGTCGTCGATCCGGCGGCCCGGCAGGAGAATTGCGAGCAGGTGTTTTTCGGGGCGACCGTGACCGTCTGCGACGAGCAGGGCGATGAGCAGACCTACCAGATCGTCGGCGTCGACGAGACCGATTTCTCGCGGAACCGGATCAGCTGGGTGTCGCCGCTTGCCCGGGCGCTGATCCGCGCCCGCGAGGGCGACCAGGTGCGCTTCCAGAGCCCGGCCGGGTGGCGCGAGATCGACGTGGTAAGCGTTGCCTACGTGACTATCGCGCCTTGAAGAGGACGGAAAGCGCCTTTTT
>QKII01000339.1 GCA_003249625.1 Propionivibrio sp.
ATGCGCACTCACCGACGTCTTCTTCTGGGAGGAAGTGCGTCAGGGTCTGGCGCCAAACGAGCACCATTCCGAAGGCTCCTATCTTTGCGCAGACGGTGAATTATTAACGGCCAGCAAGACGATTGTTCGACCGCGCAGCCGCCCTGACTCACTGGTTGTCTGTGCCGTGCCGAGTGGCACGCTGAGGTGCACCGAAAGCGCACTTGCCGACATGAGTGCGAGGCTACGCACGACGCTGGAAGCAACAGCCGACGGCATCCTGCTTGTCGACCGTGATGGCACCATCATCAACATGAACCATCAGTTCTCCGAATTGTGGCGCATTCCCGAAGAGTTGCTGCTGACACAAAACGATGCCGCGCTGCTGGACTTCATGGCATCCCGCGCACGCGATCCGGCAGAGTACCGCATGCGCCTGTCAGTGATTCTCTCCGACAGCGACGAAGAGACGCTGGATCTTGTTCACCTCGACGACGAGCGGATTCTCGAGCGCAAGTCGCGCCCGGCACGACAAGGCAAACTGATCATCGGCCGCGTATTTTCCTTCACCGACATCACCGAGCGCAGAAAAACCGAAACCCGCCTCAAGCTTGCTGCCAGCGTTTTTTCGCATGCGAACGAAGGCATCATGATCACCGACGCAGCGGCCAATATCATCGAGGTCAACGATACGTTTTCCCGCATCACGGGTTATTCAAGGGAGGAAGTGCTCGGCAAGAACCCGCGCATCTTGCGCTCGGGTCGGCATGACGAAACATTCTACAAAGACCTATGGAACAATCTGACGACTCATGGGCACTGGCAAGGCGAAATATGGAACCGTCACAAGGACGGCGCGCAGTATGCGGAGCACCTGAGCATCACGGCGGTCAAAAACATTGATGAGACCGCCTTGCATTACGTCGCATTGTTCGCCGACATCACCGATTTGAAGGAGCATCAGCAGCAACTCGAACGCCTCGCCCATTACGACGCGCTGACCGGCATTCCTAACCGGGTGCTGCTCGCCGACCGTCTGCAACAGGCGATCGCCCAGTCCCGTCGGCATCAGCGCAGTCTCGCGCTGGTCTATCTCGACATTGACGGATTCAAGGAGGTCAACGACGCTCACGGTCACGAAATGGGAGACCAATTGCTGATAGCCATCGCCCAGCGCTTGCGAGACACCTTGCGCGAGGGCGACACGCTGGCGAGATTGGGTGGCGACGAGTTCGTTGCCGTCCTTACCGACTTGGAAACCCGCAGTGAATGCGACGCTGTGCTGTCACGCCTTCTGCAGGCTGCCGCTTCACCGGTAAAGATTCGCCAGCACGTCCTGCAACTGTCAGCCAGTCTTGGTGTCACCCTTTTCCCGCAGGATAATTGCGATGCCGACACACTGCTACGCCACGCTGACCAAGCCATGTACCAGGCAAAACAGGCTGGAAAAAACCGTTACCAGCTATTTGACCCGGAAGAAGACCGACTGACACGAACCCACCAGAAAAGTCTGCGGCGCATCGACGAGGCGTTGGCGAACAACGAATTCGCACTGTTCTTCCAACCCAAGGTTAACATGCGTACGGGCGCCATTATCGGCGCAGAAGCCCTGATTCGCTGGCAGCACCCTGAACGCGGCGTGCTGCCCCCCAGTGAATTCCTGCCGTTGATCGAGGGGAGCGAACTGGCGATACGTGTCGGCGACTGGGTAATCGCTACTGCGCTCGCCCAGATGGTTACCTGGAAAAAGCAGGGGCTCGACCTCGCCGTCAGCATCAACGTCGCGGCCAACCACCTGCAGCAGAAGGATTTTCTTCCGCGACTGCGCAACAAGCTGGCGAGTTTCCCGGAAATTCCGCCGGACAGGCTCGAACTGGAGGTCGTCGAGTCCGCCGCACTTGAAGGCGTAGCCCAGATTTCGCAACTGATTGAGGATTGCCAGACGCTGGGCGTGTGCTTTTCACTTGACGACTTCGGCACAGGCTACTCATCCCTGACCTATCTGCGGCGCTTGCCCGCCAGCGTCCTCAAGATCGACCAGAGTTTCGTCCGCGACATGCTCTGGGACCTTGACGATCTGGCCATCGTCGAAGGTGTCATCGGCCTGGCTACCGCGTTCCGTCGCACCGTAATCGCAGAGGGCGTCGAAACGTCCGAACACGGCGAACTCCTGCTCCGTCTCGGCTGCGACCTGGCGCAAGGGTACGGTATCGCCCGCCCGATGCCTGCCGACGAATTGCCCGGCTGGATTGCCGAGTGGCGCCCAAACCCCGCGTGGTCAGCCCCGCGCAACACCTTCCCACAACGCGATGAGCTACCGATCACCTATGCGGAAGTCGACCACCGGAACTGGATGAAGCAACTGGAGGAAGTCCTCGCCGATCCCGAAACCGCCACACCAGAGCTGGACAAAGGGAAATGCCGATTCGGCCATTGGTTTGAAGGCGAGGGGAAACGGCGCTACGGTCAGTTAGCCGGATACAACGACGTTGGCATACTGCACGACGAGGTACACAACCTCGCCCGCGAAATCGTGACGTTGCGCGCCATTGGCCAGACAGATGCCGCCAATCAGCGCTTTGGTGAACTACTCGCGGTGAGCAACGCCATGATTGCCGAGATAAACACCTTGGGCACAGCAGCCGTCGCTGGTCGCAGCTAAACTGAAGCAAACCGAAACGCTATTTTCCCCGACGCGGCGTGACGCGGCGTGTAACCGGCGGAACGTCCATCCCGAAATCGCCCATCAGTTTCTGCACTTCGCGCTCGTCCAGTTCGAGCACCTGCCCACGCTTGAGATTCGGTGGCAGGGCGAAAGGCCCGTAGCGTACCCGCATCAGGCGGCTGACCGTCACGCCGACCGCTTCGAACATGCGCCGCACCTCGCGGTTGCGCCCTTCGAACAGCGACACACGATACCAGTGGTTGGCACCATCGCCGCCTGCGTCCTGGAAGGTCGAAAACTGGGCCGGTCCGTCCTCAAGTTCGACCCCCTGCAAAAGCCGTTGCTGCGCTTCAAGCGACAAATCGCCCAACACGCGCACCGCATATTCGCGCACCAGGTTATTACGCGGATGCATCAGGTGATTCGCCAATTCGCCGGACGTGGTAAACAGCAACAGCCCGCTGGTGTTGAAATCGAGCCGCCCTACAGCTACCCAGCGCGAGCCGGAGAGACGCGGAAGCGAGTTGAAGACACTCGGACGATGATCCGGATCGTCGCGAGAAACGATCTCCCCCTCAGGCTTGTGGTAGATGATCACACGCGGTGGCCTGCTGAAGAATTTGAGGTTAACCAGCCGTCCATTGACCTTGATCCGGTCGGCCGGCGTCGCCGACTGGCCGATCTGCGCGGTTTCCCCGTTGACCGTAACGCGTCCGGCCGCGATCAGTTCCTCCATTTCCCGTCGCGAGCCGATCCCGCTCTGCGCCAGCAGCTTGTGCAGACGCTCTGACTTAACCGGCGCCTCCACGTGCCTACTGCGCTTCGTCGGAGCAGCCGGCCGCCCTTCCCTCTCCGGTCGTTTTTCCGGCGTCGCTTCTACGGTTTCGTGCTCATCGACAACCGGCTTGCGCGCGCGGGAGCGGCGTGAATCGGGCGACGCGGGGCGGAAAGGCGTATTACGCGGTTTGTTGGACATCGGTCAGATCCAGGGTTTGGTTGATCATTTCCAGCGGCGGCAACTCGGACACACTGCGCAATCCGAGGTCGTCGAGGAACTTCTTGGTGGTCGCCAGCAGTGCCGGGCGTCCAGGTGTATCACGGTGGCCTACGACGTCGATCCAGCCACGCTCTTCAAGCGCCTTCACTACCTGCGTCGCCACGGTCACGCCGCGGATTTCCTCGATGTCGCCTCGAGTCACAGGTTGACGGTAGGCGATGATAGCCAGTGTTTCCATCACGGCGCGCGAATACTTGGGCGGCTTTTCCGGATTGAGCCGTTCAAGATACGGCAGAAACTCGGCGCGCGTACGGAACCGCCAGCCGCTCGCCACCTGCACGAGCTCAAGCGGCCGCTCAGCCCAGTCGCCACGAAGATCCTCAAGCAGTTTACGCAGGACATCGCCGCCAATCTCGTCGGCGAAAACCTTTTTCAGATCATAGAGCGTCAATGGCTGCGTTGCGCTGAGCAACACCGCCTCAAGGACGCGCTTGAGCTGCGCCGGGTTATCCGGCGTCGTCGCTTCCGGCATCTCCTCCGTCGCCGGCGTCGTGTTCCATTCCTTGTTCGCTTCGTCCATCGGTCAGTCTCACGTAAATCGGGGCAAACGCTTCCGATTGCGTCATTGCCAGCAAATGCTCGCGCGCCAGTTCCAGCATGGCGAGGAAATGTACCACCAGCACCGGTGCGCCGAGCGTCACGTCGAACATATCGACGAACTCGACGAAGCCGCCCGCGTCCCGCAACTGACGCAGAATAACGCCCATGTGCTCGCGTACCGACAGTTCCTCGCGCTGAATTGTATGCCGGGTATGGAGCCTGGCCTGCCGCACGATCGTTTGCCAGGCATCGCGCAAGTCCTCCGGACTGACTTCCGGCAGACGCCGGAGCATGGTTTTTTCGACCCACACCTCGGCCCAGTCGAAGTCCCGCTCGGCCTGAGGCAACTCGTCGATCCGACGCGCCGCCTGCTTCATCTGCTCGTACTCGACCAGTCGGCGGACCAGTTCAGCGCGGGGATCCTCCGCCTCCTCACCCTCGACGCTCTTGATCTTCGGCAGGAGCATCCGCGACTTGATCTCGATCAGCATCGCCGCCATCACCAGATAATCCGCGGCCAGTTCGAGATTCTGCGAGCGCATCGCCTCGACGTAGGTCAGGTACTGCTCGGTCAGCGGCGCCATCGGGATGTCGAGGACATTGACGTTCGCCTTGCGGATCAGGTACAGCAACAGGTCGAGCGGCCCTTCAAAGGCATCGAGCATCACCGCCATGGCATCCGGCGGAATGTACAAATCGAGCGGCAACTGCTCGACCGGCTGCCCGTAGATGCGGGCGAGCGGTGTCATTGCCTCGCCGGAGGTCTCGGGAACCTGTTCGATTACAGTTTCATCGTTCATCGGTTCATCGATTCCTTTTTCTCCGGTCGGCGACAACCGGCAACGACTTTACCGGTAGCTCAAACCCATCGAGGCACGAACGTCGCGCATGGTCTCGCGCGCCAGCTTGCTCGCCTTGGCGTTGCCGTCGGCGATGATGTCGCGCACCAGCGCCGGATTGTCCAGATAGGTCTGGGCACGCTCCTGCATCGGCGCCTGTTCCTTCAGGATGCCATCGATCACCGGCTGCTTGCATTCGAGACAGCCGATCCCCGCGCTGCGGCAGCCCTTCTGCACCCAGTCCTTGCATGCCTCGTCCGAATACACCTGATGCAGTTGCCACACCGGGCACTTGTCCGGATCGCCCGCGTCGGTGCGGCGCACCCGCGATGGGTCGGTCGGCATACGCTTGACCTTCTGCGAAACCGAAGCGGCGTCCTCGCGCAGAGTGATCGTGTTGTTGTACGACTTGGACATCTTCTGCCCGTCGAGGCCTGGCATCTTCGACGCTTCGGTCAGGAGGTAGCCGGGCTCGACGAGTATCATCTTGCCAGTGCCTTCCAGATAGCCCATCAGCCGCTCGCGGTCGGCGTGCGACAGGCTTTGCGTTTCCTGCACCAGCGCGCGTGCCTGCTCCAGCGCACCGGCGTCACCGTTCTGCTGGTAGCGTGTGCGCAAGTGCTCGAAGGAACGCTTGTTCTTGCTGTTGAGCTTGCCAACCGCCTCCTTGGCCTTTTCCTCAAAACCTGGTTCGCGACCGTACAGGTGGTTGAAGCGGCGCGCCAGTTCGCGCGAGAACTCGACGTGAGGGATCTGGTCTTCGCCAACCGGCACCTTGTCCGCACGGTAAATCAGGATGTCCGCGCTCATCAGCAGCGGATAGCCGAGGAAACCGTAGGTCGTCAGATCCTTGCCGGCCAGCTTCTCCTGCTGATCCTTGTAGGTCGGCACGCGCTCCAGCCAGCCGAGCGGCGTCATCATCGAGAACAGCAGATGAAGTTCGGCATGCTCCGGCACCTGCGACTGGATGAACAGCGAGGCCTTGTTCGGGTCGACGCCGGCGGCGAGCCAGTCGATGACCATGTCCCAGGTCGCCTGTTCGATCCCGCGCGGATCGTCGTACTGCGTCGTCAGCGCATGCCAGTCGGCAACAAAAAACAGGCAAGGGTATTCGTTCTGAAGCCTGACCCAGTTTTTGAGCACGCCATGGTAATGGCCAAGGTGCAGGCTGCCGGTGGGGCGCATGCCGGAGAGGACTCGTTCTGCGTACATGATGTCAGATCAGCTGAAAAAGAAAGAGGATCAATTGTTTGAAGAAGGAGACAAACGGCCACATGATCAGGCCGAGAATATCGGTAAAGAGCAGCAGGAGCAGAATAGGAAATCCCCAGCGCTCGAGTTGCGAAAATTTCACGGCCAGGCGATACGGCAGCAGGCTGACGGCGATGCGCCCGCCGTCGAGCGGCGGCAGCGGAAGCAGATTGAGCACCATCAGTACCAGGTTCACGTTGATCCCGGTGACT
>QKII01000016.1 GCA_003249625.1 Propionivibrio sp.
GGCCTGCCTGAGGTCCGGTGCGCTCGTTCGCGTATCGAGCCAGATGGCGAAAAAGGCGTCGGCAAAACCAGGCGTGTCAATCGCCCCGAGCAGCCGGTCGCCCTGGTAGAAACGCGCACCGTCCAGGCGATAAAAACCGAGAATGTGGTCGCCCGGTTTCACATCCGGAAAGATGCGCTGCATCTGCTCGCCCCATTGGCGTAGCAAGCCATCGTCGCTGACGAAGCGGCGCATTTCGTTGACGCTGGCGTCTGCGATGGCCTTCCCCTCGATGTTGCGCTTGTAGTCGAGGCGCAGCGCCAACGGCGGACGCAGAGGGTCTTCTCCTGCCCACAGGGTCGCCTCGTAGACGAGAAAGCCAAAGCGCTTGAACTCACCACTCCCCCAGCGATTGAGCCCGACGAAGGGTTCGCTGCTGGCGCGAACCGGCTTGGTCATGCCGAGCAGCGCAGCCGCTCCCAGGGTCATAAGCAGGGTTCGTCGCTGGGCAGGGGCCGGCTGGCTTCCGGCCGTCTCGGGCCGCGCACCAGCGCAGACTGCATTGCCGGCCCGGTAGCGGACATGGGCCGCGCAGAGATCAGCGATGCGTGAGTTCAAACTGGACGACATCGATGTTTCCGGCCATGAAGCCGGCCTCGCAGTAACAGAGATAGAGGCGCCACAGGCGGCGGAAAGTTTCGTCGAAGCCCAAGGGGGCTATGTGCGGCCAGTTGGCTTCGAAGGTCGTTCGCCACTCTGAAAGCGTACGGGCATAGTCGAGGCCGAAGGCGAATTCGTCGGCGACCCGCAGGCCTTCGCGCGCCGCTGCATTGCGGAAGGCGCTGCGCGAGGGCAACATGCCGCCGGGGAAAATGTATTGCTGGATGAAATCAGTGCCACGCCGGTAGGCGGCGAACAGGTCGTCGCGAATGGTGATGCTCTGGATCACGGCCTTGCCGCCCGGCTTGAGCGCCCGGGCGACAGTCGCGAAATAAGCCGGCCACCACTGCTCACCCACCGCCTCGAACATCTCGATGGAGACAACGTGATCGAACTGTTCGCGGGTATCGCGGTAGTCCTGCAAGCGCAGGTCAGCCTGCGGGACGCGCTGTTGTGCCCATGCCAGCTGCGCTGGCGACAGGGTCAGGCCGGTCAGATGCAGTCCGTCATGCACAGCCAGTTCGGCGAAGCCCCCCCAGCCGCAGCCGATTTCCAGCACGCTGTCCCCCGCCTTGGCCTGTAGGCGCTCGAGGATGCGCCTGTACTTGAAGTGCTGGGCGGCGATCAGTGAGCCGTCGTCTTCTGCCCGGTAGATCGCCGACGAGTAGCTCATGCCCGGATCCAGCCAGGCGCGGTAGAAATCGTTGCCCAGATCGTAGTGGGCCATGATGTTGCGCTTGCTGCCGGACCGGCTATTACGGTTGAACCAGTGGCGCACACGCGCTGCCAACAGTTGCCGCCAAGAACCATAGACTGCTCGTGCCAACGCATCGCGGTTGCGTGCCAACAGGGCGAGCAGGCTAGTGACGTCGGGCGAATCCCACTGGCCGTCGAGGTAAGCTTCGGCCAGACCGATGTCACCACGCGCCAGAACCCGGCCGAACATCGCCTCGTCGTGCACCTGCAAGGCAACCCCGCTTTCGCCTTCGCCGAACAGGGTACTGGAGCCATCCGGCAGGCGCACCTCGAGCAGGCCACCGGTCAGCTTTTCGAGCAGTTCAAAAACGGTACGGGTATCGCGCGCCAGCGGTTCCGTGCCGCGCAGAATCAGTGCGTGATTGAGAGTCTGGTTCATTTGGTCGATTCCTTTAGGGAACGAGATACAGGGTGCGCCCCGTGAAAAGGGACGCCTTTCAACCACAGTTTCAACGCCTGCCAATGGATCCGGGCTATGACGCCGAGTGTCAGGAAGGGCATGCGCAAGAAAGCCTTGAGGATGGCCATAGACGACCAGGGCTGGGGCTTGCCGGAGATGGAAGTGAGCAGCAGTTCACCCTCCGCATCGTCGTAATCGATACGGCAGAGTTGCACCGAACGTTCGACGTGGAAGCGGAAGCGATAGCCACCCTCGACCTTGTTGAAGGGCGAAACGTGGAACAGTTTGTCCGCGCGCATTTCCTCCCCGTCGACCAAAGGCACGCCGCGACGGTGCAGCAGGTAACTGTGCGAACCGCCGAAGGTATTGTTAACCTCGGCCAGGATGGCGATCAGTCGGCCGCTACGGTCATGGCAAAACCAGAAGCTCACCGGATTGAAAACAAAGCCAAGCACCCGCGGAAAAGTCTGCAGGACGATGTCACCATCGTTGGGCAGGCCATGTTCGACCAGCAGGTTCTCAATCCACGGCAACAGTGGGCTACCATCACGCGGCCCGTGGTCCTTGCTGTAAAAACTCAGCAGGTTTCGGCTGTCAATCGAGAACAGCGCACACTTTGCCGCCTCAGGATCGCGCACCGGCAGTTGCACGTAGAACACCGGATAAGTGAAATCATTCACCACCGGGCGCAGACGCCGGTGCATGACATGGCCAAGGCAGAGTTTGGGCTCGGCGCTCATGGTGCGGATCAGGCAGTTTCCACTTCGCGCACTATCTCGGCGGCACAGCCCTGCCACGGCGCCTTTACGCCGAGGCTATTGGCAACGCGCAGTGCCGATTTCAGGCCGTCTTCATGGAACCCATACCCACCCCACGCGCCCGCTAGCCAAATGCCACCCTCGCCCTGCACATCGGCAAGCTGTCGCTGCGCGGTGATAGCCGGGCCATCGAAGATCGGGTGGGCGTAGTCGAATTCGGCAAGCACTTTGGAGGAGTCTGGCTCGCGCGCCGGGTTCAGCGTCACCACTACCGGCGTTTCGAAGGGCAGTGGTTGCAGCTTGTTGATCAGGTAGGAAACGCCAACCGATTGGTCACCGGGATCGCCCTGGCCGACAAAATAGTTCCAGGCCGACCAGAGCTTTTTGTCTCGAGGAAGCAAACGCTCATCCGTGTGCAGCACGGCGCGATTGGGCTGGTAGTGGATGGCCGTCAGCACCTCACGCTGCGCTTCACTTGCTGTCATGCCGAGAATGGCCATTGCCTGATCGCTATGGCAGGCCAGTACGACCTGAGCGTAATACTCGCTGCCACCGGCATGCGTCACCCTCAGCATGCCAGCCTCGCGCGACACGGCATGTACCGGGCAGGCCAGGCGGATGTCGTCAAGCTGTGCGGCGATCTTCCTGACGTATTCGCGTCCGCCACCCTTCACGGTACGCCAGATCGGCCGGTCGAATACCTGCAGCAGACCGTGGTTTTGGCAGAATCGGATGAAGGTGGCGAGCGGCATTTCGCGCATTTTTCCGGTCGGGCAGGACCAGATCGCCGCCGCCATCGGCAGCAGGTACCAGTCGGCAAAGGCGCTGGAATAATTACCCTCGGACAGGAAGTCGTGCAGGCTGCGCTGGTCGTCCGGATGGCTGAGCAGCCACGCGGTACTCTCGCGGTTGAAGCGCAGAATGTCGGACAGCATGGACCAGAAACGTGGGCGCAACAGGTTGCGCTTCTGGCCAAATATGGTCGCCAGATTACTGCCAGCCCACTCAAGATCCGGATTTTCCAGGCTGACCGCGAAGGACATCTCGGTTTCAACGCTTTCGACACCGAGCAGGGCGAACATGGCGATCAGGTTGGGATAGGTCTTGTTGTTGAACACAAGAAACCCAGTGTCGACCGGGTGAGACTTGCCTTCGAGACTCACATCCACCGTATTGGTGTGGCCTCCAAGGTAGCTGCCTGCCTCGTACAGGGTCACCTCATAGCGGCGCGACAACAGCCATGCGGTAGCCAAACCTGAGATGCCTGCACCGATCACGGCGATGCGCTGCTTGGTGTGGAATCTGGCGTTCATAAGGCGCTCCTATTTTCCCGGGAGTTCGTCAATCTGTTTCGTGAGGACCGTTTCATCCGGCTTGGTCTGACTGTTGTAGGCCACCGCCTGCGCCGGCACGATACCCAGCGATACCTGCGGGGCGATTCCTTTCGGACGTTTCAACATTGCAACCATGTCCAACCTCATTTCTTTTTGTCCTAGACAAATACATCTTTTGTTCGTAAGATAGTCACAAAACCTACCGCTGTCAACGGTTTGTCTAACATTTGTTCAGGACAAATTATGAGTATCCCTGGCTTCAACATCGCTGCCGTCGAGCGCGACACCGGGCTGTCCAAAGATGTTCTCCGCATGTGGGAACGGCGCTATGGCTTCCCCGTACCGAAACGGGACGTCAACGGCGAACGCGTCTATCCGGCTGAACAGGTTGAACGCTTACGCCTGATAAAACGCCTGATGGATCAGGGACATCGACCAGGCAAGCTATTCGCCACACCCGCGGAGGAGTTGCCCATGCTGGCACCGCGCCGTTCGCGGCCGAACCGCGCTGAAAGCGATACGATCGATACAACGGGTCTGGAGGAATTGCTCGCGCTGATCAAGCAGCACGACGCAAACCGCTATGTGCAGGCCTTGCAGCAGAGGCTGGCGCGGCAAGGCTTGCAATGTTTTGTCCAGGACATCGTGGCGCCGCTCACGCAACGGGTCGGCGAAGCCTGGGAGAACGGATTGTTCGAAGTATTCGAGGAGCACCTGTTTACCGAGCTGACCAAGCGGGTGCTGCGGCAGGCCATCGCCACCCTGCCGCGAGGCAGCGGCTCGCCACGCGTGTTGCTGACCAGCGTACCCGACGAACAGCACATCCTCGGCTTGTTGATGGTCGAAGCCCTGCTCACACTGGAAGGGGCCGAGTGCATTCCGCTCGGCACGCAAATGCCGCTGCTCGAAATCAGCCGCGCCGCCACGGCGCATCGGGCCGACATCGTGGCGCTGTCGTTCTCCCAGGCGTACCCGCATCGACACATCTCTGGAAATCTGGCGCAGTTGCGCCAGCTGCTGGCGCCTGATGTCGCACTCTGGATTGGCGGCGAAGGTACAAACCGGGCTATCGCCCCCCCTGGTGTGCTACGACTTGGCGCCCTGGAAGACGTCATTGAGGCCTTGGCTGACTGGCGGAGCACCAACCTGAAATAGCAACAGTTCGTTTCGAACGTATTCGGAATGTTGTCAAAAGCGGCCGTGACTAGCCCCATCCTGATACGACGGCTTTAGCCAAGAAGTTCGCAATCAGCCCAGACTCTGTACGACGGCTCCGCTTAGGGACCAGTCGCGAGATGATCCAAGTAACAGACGACAGCAGTGGATCGTGCTGACTGCTGCGGTGATGAATTAAATGGCGTCCACCATGAAACGCCGGCAAAAGCTCTCGATTGCCATAACAGCCATGCTTGTTGCAGGCTTCACGGTAGGCCGCCTAGGGAGGATGGCTCTCGACGTAGCCATTCCCGGTTATTTGGCCGGACTGGTTGGGGGAGTCACACAGCCCTTGCAGTCTGGAAACTGCTTTTCCTAACTTGTGGCACAGCTAATCTTCACTTTCCCTGATGGCAGGAAATTTCTCAGGTGCTATTAATGACGAAGGGCGCCTGCTTTTCTGGATCCGGGGACGCAGAGCTTGAGATTTATCCTAGCGAAGACAGCCATGTATTACGGAGAGAAACTCAATGCGGGGACACATCTTGTCGGCGCCATGCTTGCGCTTGCCGGCACCATCTGGTTACTCGCAAGCGCCGTTTCCGGCGGCAATGGCTGGAAAATTACCAGCACCGCCATTTATGGCATAACACTGATCACACTGTATGGCATATCAACCGCGTATCACAGCTCTCATGGAAAGGCTAAGGAGCTACTGCGACAGCTTGATCATCTCTCGATCTACCTACTAATTGCCGGCAGTTATACGCCGTTCTGCTTGGTAACTTTGCGCGGCCCATGGGGGTGGTCGCTGCTTGGGATCATCTGGATGCTCGCGGCTCTCGGCATGTGGCAGGAAATGAGGCCAAGATCGGGGCCGAGAGTGCTATCGGTAGTGATCTATGCGACCATGGGTTGGATCGCGCTCGTGGCGGTCACTCCGTTGCTCGAGCACCTGGGAAAAGACGGGTTCATTTGGTTGCTTACGGGCGGGGGCGCTTATACGATTGGTCTCTTGTTTTATGCCTTCAGCAAGCGTTACCCAAGCTGGCACGGCATCTGGCACATATTCGTCCTCGCCGGCAGTGTGCTTCATTTCATTGCCATTTCTTTTTTTGTTATCTAAGTGCTGAAGAAGACCCGTGGCCCTCTGACGTTGAAGCCTTGCCTAATCAATGCAGACTGTTGGCCTCAGCCTTTGGGATATGCTCGCCGTTTTTTGACTACTAACAAGCTCTCTATCAGGAACAGAACTTATGGGCGAAATTTGGTGATACACATTAGATTCGGACATAAGGTAAGTCTAGGAAGGTAGTTCGATGATCGAATCCATTTTGCTGACGGTGGCACGTCTTTGCACGTATGAGCAGAAGCGTCTCCTGACCAATGCCAGCAGTTTTTTCTTCGAACGTGACGGCCGCTTGTTTCTCGTGACAAGCCGACATGTCATGCGAGATGAACCAAGCAAGCATTTCCCCGATCGCATTGAAATCGAATT
>QKII01000425.1 GCA_003249625.1 Propionivibrio sp.
TGAAACATACCAAAGGCGGCACGGTGATCCGGCATATACTGCGGCGGGACGATCAGGTCGTGCAGAACCCGGCCCATCGCTTCCTCGGCCGAATAACCCAGGATCTTGTTCGCCGCCGCGTTCCAGTAGGTGATTTGACCCTTGGGGTCAATGACGATAATCGCGTCGTTAGCGGCTTCCATCACCGATCTCAGGGTCGTCTCGGCCTGCTTCCGCTCTGTAATGTCCTTGTCCGTTCCCCTATATCCAAGAAATGAGCCGTTCTCGTCAAACAGGGGAACCGCGCTGGTCAGCACATGCCGCGCTGATCCGTCCCGATGCAGAACCACGTTTTCCAGATCGTCGATAAGCGACTTGTTCGCGACAATCGACTCGTAAATGCGTTTAACGCGTTCTGCTTCCCCGGGAGGCATGATTTCGAAAGGAGTCTTGCCCACGAGGTCGCTGGACGCGTACCCTAGAAGATCCATCACATTGCCAGAGGCAAAGGTATAGAGCCCCTGTGCATCGACTTCCCACGCCCAGTCCGCACTGGTGCGGGTAAAGTCCCGGAATCGCTGCTCGCTTTCTCGCAGTGCAGTTTCGCGCCCACGCAAGGTCGAGAGAAGCTTGTTGAAACTGTCGACCAGTACCCCGATTTCGTCCGGTCGGGTTCGTGGCAAACCATTGAGCGGAATCTCCTCTTTGCTCATGGCCACCAGCGCTTGGGCGGTCGTGGTCAGTGGGGCCAATTGGCGCCGAAGCATCTGCCACAAGGCGGTTACCGCCAGCGCGGTCAGCACCAGTGTCGCCAGCAGCATCCCCTGCTTCATGTTGCGGATCGGCTGAAAGGCTTCGGTTGTAGGAAGCGTCGCCATGACGAACCAGTCCGCTACGGGAACCCGTTTGGCCGACACGAGCGCTTCATCGTGATCGGGGCACGCAACGACGCCTGAACCTTGGTAGCCCGCAACGAAACGATCCAACAGGGCACACGTGCCTGCGTCAGGGAGTGCGTGCATAACATCAAGGATGTCGGGGCCGGTAACGACGTGGCGGTTTTGAGGAGAGACAAGAAAATACCCGCCGTTTAGTCCATGGGGATTCTCGGTGATTCTTTGCAGGAAGTTGGGATAGCTCAAATCGGTCATGCCCGCCAACGCACCGATGACGTGACCGTCGGCATCCATAATGGGAGCGGCAATCCCGATGAGCGGCGTTTTCAATTCCTTGCCGATGACCGGGCGGCCAATGGTCGAACGTCCCTCGCTCAGGGTCTTGGCGATATAGTCACGGTCACTGTAATTCAGCGAATTGATGTTTCGCCAAGCGGGCATACTGGCCAATGCAGTTCCGTCGGATCCAACGACAAACACCACGGAATTGAACTGGGAGTACAAGACGATGCGTTGTTCCAGAAAACGTTGCAGCGCAATGGGGCTCCTGAGCATTGCCTCGTCAATTTTCTGGGCAGTCATTTCCAGGCCCATGATACGAGCCCGCAGCTCATTGTTGAGCTGCGTCGCGACCACCGTGGCTGCCGTCAACTGCTGCTTGCCCAGAAGCTGTTCCATGTCGCGCGTCAGCATCCGGGTGGCGTGGAAGGAGAGCGACCATAAGCTCCCAAGGAAAATCACCAGCGTCGCGAAACCGAGTTTGGTCTTGAGAGAGCACTTTGAGAGAAAAATCATGGCGAACTTCATGGCGAACTAACGGCGAATTTTTTTTATGTTATCCCCGTTGCAGGATAGCTGCTTCAAGCAGGCAGTGCACGTGAACTATTTCATTAGTTGCGCGGCACTGTTCACCTGCTGTTGTCTTTGCCACTAATGACTTCGATGTTCTCACCGTTGACGAATACTTTCCGGAACCTGCAACCAGAAGACCTGAACCGGGACATGTCCCGGATTTTTTTCGTCCACAAAAAACAAATGCCCGGCGAACGTCGGTCTACAGTGAAAAAGCAGGCCCATAAAAGGAGAGAAGGCCATGGAAACCGACGCACAAAAACCACCCCCAATGGCGAGTCGTACACCGATTAAGATAAGCGAAAGCGAGGCGATAGAGCGGATAAATCAACGGTCGCGCCACAAGGGGCAGTTTTGCCGGAAAAGACCCGCCAGTTCCCCGCTACTGGAATCTCATGGCGCCTATTACCTCGTCGACTCCTGCAGGCACTATCTGGACAATGTCGACGACCTTGAAGGGTTCGCTAAGGAAATCGGCGCCTTGGCACCTGACGAATTTATATCCACCCCGGGCTAAGTGTCGCCTGCCTTCTTCCTTCGCTGCAAAAACAAAAGCCCCGACTAGCAACATCGGGGCAAAAGCAACGAACCCTAGAGGAGGTTCGAAGACTCAGACCGACATGACCGGGGGGAGTTCCTGCGCGTCGCGCTGGCTTTTTGGCCATTCCCACCCCCGGGAAAAAACGCAAATAATAAAAACAGAGGGGCGGGAAAACGATGAACGAGCAGAACCGGCACGGCACATTTTTTTGTGCCAGTGTGCCGGGAATGAAAAAGGCCCACAGAGGAATCCTC
>QKII01000354.1 GCA_003249625.1 Propionivibrio sp.
TGGTCAATGCCGACGGCGCGGTGCTCTTCACTCCGGCCCCCGACTTCACCGGCAAGGCCGTTCTCGAGTACACCGCCGACGACTTCCGTGGCGGCCCCGAGAAAACGACGATTACGGTAACCGTCAATCCCTGATTGGAGAGTTTCCCCAAGAAAAACCCGGGCTTTCACGCCCGGGTTTTTTGTACCTGAAACCAGCGAGAAACGCCCGGCAATCAAGTACCGGGCGAAACGCCCGCGACTACGCTCAGTCCGCCTGCTGGATTCCGGCGACGACCCAGCCCTTGTCGCCCGCCACCGGTTTGCTGAGATGCCACACCTCGTTGAACGGCGCCGCCGGCCCCTCGGCTTCCTCGCGAATCAGGCCGCTGAAGCGTACGCTGACAACGTGGCGATCGCCTTCGGTGGCCGCCTCCAGCAATTCGGCGTCCAGACGAACCACGTCCGTCTGTTGCGCCGCCTCGCCACGCTCGGTCATCTGCATGCGGATCTCGGCAAACATTTCCGGGCTGGTGAATTCCCGTATGTCGTCGATGTTCTTCGCATCGTTGGCCGCCTGCAGGCGCACGAAGTTGAGCTTCGCCACGCGCAGGAAGGCGTCGGCGTCGAAGTCGGCAGGCACGGACGACGGGGCCGGTGTGGAGGCCGACGAGGCTGAACCAAACGGCATCTCCGTCGCGGCCCGAAGCGTCCCGTTCGGTACATTGCCCGCACCCGCATACCGCATTCCCGGCCCGTGTGGGTCCTGCGCAGTCGACGCGTTACGCCGGAATAGCAAGCGGAACAGGAACAGCGCAGCCATCAGCAACAGCCCGATCATCACGATATTGGCCATTTCAGCCCCCAGCCCGAGATGCGAGAACAGCGCGGCAAGGCCGATGCCGGCGGCCAGGCCGGCGATCGGGCCCATCCAGCTACGCTTGGGCGCCGCGGCAGCGGCTGTCGAGCCCGTCGAAGCGGGTGCTGCCTGCTGCGTCGGCCGGGTCGGCGCCGGCTGAACCGCCTGGCGCTGCATGCCGAAGGTTTTTCCACCACCGAGGCGTCTGGCCTCGGCATCGCCCGCGGTCAGGCCGAGCGCCATGACCGACAGGAACATCGCCATCAATACTTTTTTCATCGAATTACTCCATCATTGCGAGACCGGGGTAAACGGCACGAGCCACTCCGCCGGAATCGGCATGGGTTAACAACAAGGGGAACACGGGAAACATACGCCTCGCCGAAGCAAGGGCAAGGGCCGTCCAGGCGAAACAGCCTGGATCAGGCGAAGAACGGTCTTGGGGGACGTTCGAAGGAAAATACCGGATCGGGCGGCTGGGCGCCCGTATAGAAATCGTCCCAACCTGTGGCTGAGGCATCCCAATGCAGGGCGAACGAGAGCAGAACCTTGTCCGCCTCTTGTGTATCGTGGGAATAGTCGCCGGAAAAGGCTTCGCACGCGTTCTCTGCGCAGTCATCGGTCTGTCCGGACAGCCTTTCGAGGCCATCGCCTGCGGCGGGAGAGTTCATCGCTGACGGTGCTGTTCCCGCCGCGAAAGCCGTCGACGGCATCACCACCGGAACGACGAACGAAACGACCGCGAGAAGGACGATAAACCAGCGAAAGCTGACGGAAGTAGTGAACAAGCGATAAAAAGCCGAGAACGAATCGGCCCGCAGTCTATCCTGCCGCAAC
>QKII01000001.1 GCA_003249625.1 Propionivibrio sp.
GCGCGCAGCTTCGACTATCTTGTTACTCAGCGCGGCATGTTTAGCTACACGGGCCTGTCAGCCGCTCAGGTCGACCGCCTGCGCGAAGAGTTCGCTATCTATCTGGTTCGCAGCGGACGTATCTGCGTGGCGGGGCTCAACGAGGGCAACATCGACCTTGTGGCGAGCGCCTTCGCCAGTGTCATGGTTTAGGTCCCGGGGTGTAACTCCGCAGGACTAGCGGGGTCACTTGAAAAGCCGGACGAGCCCGGTCGACCAGGCTCGTCCGCAAAGGCTGTCGCGCTCGATACGTTATTTGCTTTGTTGCACCTCTCGCGCACGCAAAACCGTACCGTATTTACCCAACAGGTGCTTGGCGATCGGCCAGATGAGAGAAATAACTGCGGCGAAAATGAATGTCGCTGCAATCGGGTGCGAGAAAAAAATCGCGTAGTCACCATGGCTCATCACCAGGCTTCTGCGTAGGTTCCCCTCGGCCATCGGGCCTAGGATAAGGGCAAGAACGATCGGCGAAAGGGGAAACTCGCCCTTGATAAGCAGATAGCCCAGCATGCCGGCCACGAACATCACGACGATATCCAGATAGTTGCCATTGATCGCGAAGGAGCCGATCACACACATCAGCATGACGATTGGCACAAGGACCGGGCGGGGAATCTGAACGATTTTTGAAAAGATTTTTACCCCCGACAGCCCCATGATCAGCATAAGCACATTAGCGATCATGAATCCGGCGAAGAGCGTATTCACGACCAGCGCCTGCTCGACGAACAACTGGGGACCGGGCGTCAGGTTGAACACCATCAAGGCGCCCAAAATTACGGCGGTATTGGCGTCACCGGGAATACCCAAGGTAAGCAACGGGATAAGCGCGCCTCCTGTCGTCCCGTTGTTGGACGCTTCCGGGGCAGCGATCCCTTCGACGATCCCGGTTCCGAAACGCTCCGGATGCCTGGACAGGCGCCGTTCCATATCGTAGGAGACAAACGCGCTGATATCACCCCCCGCGCCGGGAATCGTACCGATCATCGTTCCGGTGATCCCTCCCCGCAGAATCGTTGGGAGTATTTTCCTCAAGTCCGCAGCAGAGGGAATGGCGCTAGTGATTTTCGCACTGACCTTGACCTCATGATAAAGCTCCTCCATGGACAGGAAGCACTGGCTCATGGCGAAAAGGCCGACCATCACCGGGATGAATGACAGCCCGTTCATCAGGAAGATGGTATCGAAGGTAAATCGGGACAGACCGGAAATGTTGTCCATCCCGATGAGCGCCAGGATCAGTCCGAGCACCCCGCTCATCAGCCCCTTCAGGAGATTCTTCCCGCTGATGCTGGCGATGATGCTGATTCCGAACAGCGCCAGCGCAAAAGTTTCCGGTGCGCTGAACTTCAATGCAATTTCCGCCAGCTGCGGTGCGATGAGGATCAGGAAGATACCACTGATGATTCCGCCCCCCGCGGAAGAGATCGTCGAGATCCCCAGAGCACGACAGGACTCTCCACGCTTCGTAAACTGATAGCCATCCAGAACGGTTGCCGCGGCCGACGGCGTTCCCGGCGTGTTGATCATGATGGCGGTGATCGACCCGCCATAGATCGCGCCAACGAACTCGCCAATCAGCAGCATCATCCCGACAGCCGGGTCAAGCTGAAAGGTGAACGGCATCAAAAGTGCGATGCCCATTGTCGACGTCAGCCCGGGCATGGCGCCAATGGAAATGCCTGCGGCAACCCCGCAAAAAATGGCGAGGAGGATTTGCCACGACATGAGATTGCTCAGTACTTCCATCATCATGGTCGTCTCTCCCTAGAACATGCCCGAAGGCAGTTGCACTTCCAGAATGGTCGTGAAGATGGCGTAGCTCGCTGCCGTCGTGATGCCGGACGTCAAGATGAGCGAACGCCACCGGGTCATTCTGAAGAAGCGCAGAATAGCCACCAGGTAGAGCGGCGTGGCGATCAAGAAGCCAAAAACCAGCAGCAGGCCAAGATAGGCCAAGGTAACGCCAGCGGCGATGAACACGATGCTGTTTTTCCGGGAGAAAATACCCAAGGGCGCTTCGCTCGCGTCACGGGAGGTAATGATCAGGAGCAGCGAAAGGGCGATGAGCACGCACGACAGAATCGTCGGGAAATAGCCTGGCCCCGGCACGTTATCAATTTTCCCCGGAAACGACTGAGCAGAGATAAGGACATAACACGACAAGGCGATAAAAAAAATCGCAACTCCAAAGTTCATCTTTTTCACGACACCCCCTCAATGCGAACGGACATCAGGGATCGCTCCCGATGTCCGCCCTGCGAAACACTTCTTACTATTTCTTCAAACCCAGTTTGACGGCCTGCTTCGAATAGGCACCCTCTTCCCGCTCCATCATGGCGTAGAAGTCCTTCGAATCCCGGAAGTCCTTGGCGAAATGCTTCGTCGCCATGAATTCGGTTACCGTCGGATCATCGAGCACAGACTTGAAGCCATCACGGAGAATATTGACGACTTCTTTCGGCGTGCCCTTCGGAACGCCGAAGCCTCTCCAGATGGTGAACACCAGATCCTTGAAGCCCAGTTCTTCCGCGGTCGGGACATCCGGAATTTCCGCCAGACGCTTCGGCGCCAAGACCGCGAGGATCTTCGCCTTGCCAGCCTTGACCTGGACTTCGACTTCCTGCGGTGTCACCGGAACCGCGTCGACGTGTCCGCCGGCCAGCGCAACCACCGCCGAGCCTCCTCCCTCGAACGGAACGTGGTTGAACTCGATGCCTGCCTCGGACGCGAACGCGGCAGCAACGAAGTGCCAGATGCCGCCGACACCGCTGTTGCCGACCTTGACTTCACCCGGGTGCGCCTTGGCGTAGGCGATGAACTCCTGCAGGGTGTTGTAAGGCGCGTCGGCACGGACGGTGATCGTGCCATAGGAGGAATTCACGTTGCAGATCGGCTCGAAGCTCTTGTAGGTGAAGTTCACCTTCGCGACCTGAGGCACCGTAAGCAATTCGGCGACAAGCGCGGTCACGTTGTACCCGTTGGGTTTTTCCGAAGCGCCCGCGGCAAAACCAATCGCACCACCGGCTCCGGTCTTGTTGGTCACGATAACGGTCTGCCCAAGTTTCTCCTTGAGCGGTCCCGCCATCGCCCGCGTCAGCAAATCAGTCCCGCCACCCGCCGACACCGGAACGGTGATGACGACCGTCTTCTTCGGAAAATCGACCTTTTTCTCTGCGGCGAAGGCCAGGCTCGCCGTTGCAAACGCAGCGACCGACATCAGTAACGTAAACTTTTTCATCTTGACTCTCCTCGTTGTTGAACCACAGGTAAAACTCCACTTCAAAACGCTGGATCGGCCATGCGGAAAAATCTCACTCCCGATCACCGATAGTTGACCTCCTGGTTGACGCAAGTGGGCAACGGCTTTCTGGCCAGTCCCGCCAGCAGGTTCTCGGCCGCCAGACACGCCATGGCGTCGCGTGTCTCGTTGTTCGCCGTGCCAATGTGAGGTGTGATCAGCAGATTGGGGAGCGTCAGCAGCGGATGGCTCGCGGGCAGCGGCTCCGGATCGACGACATCGAGTGCGGCGTAGGCGATCTTTCCGTGCTGGAGCGCAGAACAAAGGGCGTCGGTATCGACCAGCTCGCCACGGGCAGAATTGACGAAATACGCAGTAGGTTTCATCTTGGCGAACTGCGCCGCCCCAAACATTCCCCTGTTTTCGGGCGTCAGCGGTGCCATCGCCAGAACGAAATCCGAGCTAGCCAGCAGATCGTCGAACTCGGCGTACGTCACATTGAGATCAGCCTCGTCCTTGCGCCGCACGCAGTCGTTGTAGATCACTTTCATCCCGCTGGCCTGCGCGCGTCTGGCAACGGCGGCACCGATCCGGCCCAGCCCTACGATACCGAGCGTCTTGCCATACAACGCCACGCCGAACGGCAACTCGGCCCGCTCCCAGTTTCCCGAACGCACCCAGTTCCATCCCTCATGGATCCGCCGCGCAGCGGCCAACAGGATTCCGAAGGCGATATCGGCCGTGGATTCCACAACCACGCCGGGGGTATTACTGAAGGGCACGCCGCTTTTCGTGCAAGCCGCCACATCCGTATTGTCGAATCCGGCCGCGGCCTGTGCGATAACGCGCAAGCTCGGCGCATGGGCGAGCAACTCGGCATCGACTTTGATGCCGTGCCCCGTCATGAACAGCCCTTCCGCCTCATGAAGCCATTCGAACAGGGTTTCCCTGGGGATTGCATTCTTTCCGTCCCAATGCCGGATCTCGCAGAGCGGCTCCAGCATCGTTAGCGCGGCGGGTCGGATGAATGTAGGAATAACCACCTTGTACTTTGTCATGAGACGCCTCTTGTATCTGGATGTAATTCAGGCAAATGAAGAATCGGCACCCCGGCTTTTCAGCCCCCCGAAAGGCGATCCCTCACACGACTATTGTTTTTCTCAACGAACATTTGCATGCAATCTTATGAGGCAAATAGATGTCCGTATAATGGTTTTTATCTATACATCCATAACTAAATTCATATGTATATGCCAGACAGTTGCTCCGCCGATTCCGGGGCGCGACCCACCCCTCCCCGGACCCTCCTGAAGGTCTCCATCAGGCAAATCCTGCTCTTGAATGCCATTGGCGAACTGGGAAATCTGGGACGCGCGGCAACATCGATGCACATGACACAACCGGCGGCGAGCCACCTGCTACAGCAGTTGGAGGAGAAGCTGGATGTCAGACTTTTCCAACGCTTGCCACGCGGGATGGTGCCGACCATTTATGGCGAAGTGATGATCCGGTATGCAAAGAGCGTCATTCACGACTTTGAGCACGCGGAAGCGGAAATCGCCGAGTTGTCGAAGGGCGCTTCCGGGTTCGTCCGCATCGGCAGCGTCATCGAGCCCGTCCCGAAACTCCTGACAAAAAGCATCCTTGCCTTCAAGACCGAAAATCCGCGCGTACGGATATCCCTTGAAGTGGGCACCAGCGACGCCCTGCTGCCCTCATTGCTTCAAGGCGACCTGGATCTGGTACTGGGCCGTATTCCCGACCGGCTGAACCGGCAGGACCTGGAAATCATTTTTCTGGAAGCCGGCGAGCACATGAGCGTGATTGCCCGACCGGGGCATCGCCTGACAAGGCAGTCCAAGGTCTTTCTGTCGGATCTGTTCGGCCTGACCTGGATCCTGCATCCCGTCGGCAGCCCGATTCGTTTGCGCATCGAAAACATTCTGATGCAGGCAAGGATGACGTCGGAACTGGACATTCTGGAAACCGCGTCAATCCTCGCGACGACCGCCATGATCGGGGAATCGGACATGATTTCCGTTGTTCCCCGGGACGTCGCGGAACACTACGCGGCGTACGGCATGGTGACGATCCTGCCCGTGGAACTCCCTACCCTGATGGTCAATCCCGGGATCATCACGAAGAAATCAAAACCCGTCTCTCCTGCAGTGCAGAAATTCATCCAACATCTCCGCCAACAAGAGAGCGCCACAGCCCGGAGCTGACCAATCCACCGGTTTGTAACGTCATCGACCAACCGAGCCGAAACCGTATTCCGCTCAGACGGCACCCAATTCGACCCGATTCCGCCCGTTTTCCTTCGCGCGGTAGAGCGCCCTGTCGGCCATTGCGATCAATTGCAGCGCGCCGTTGAACTCATCCGGCACAAGAACCGCAACGCCGAAACTCGCCGTCACCACTCCCGCCGGTGCCAGCGCGTGCGTTATCGCCAATTTCTCAATTTTCTGACGCAGAATTTCGGCAAGGGCAAATGCATCCCCGGCATCGCTATGCGCGGCGATGATGGCAAACTCCTCCCCTCCGTAACGGGCTATCAAGTCCCCCGGACGACGAACACCGGCTTCAAGAACGCCAGCCACCTGGATCAGGCATTGATCCCCGGACAGATGGCCGTAGTGATCGTTGTATTTCTTGAAATGATCCACATCGAGCATGAGCAGCGCGACCGGTACCTTGAGGCGCCGGGCGCGCGCGACTTCCCGGGCGAGCACCTCATCGAAGTGGCGCCGGTTCGCCACGCCGGTCAGACCGTCGGTATTGGAACGTTTCGCGAGTTCGGCATTGGCGAGTTCGAGCGCGGCCGTACGGGAGGCCACCTCTTTCTTCAGACTCTCTGCGTGGTACCTGACGCTGTCCGCCATGAGGTGCAAGGCGCCGGACAACGACTCGACTTCCTCGATCGGGCTGGGCAGGCGTTCGACGGCATCCCACTCGTGACGCCCCAGGCGGGTTGCCCTGTTGCCCAATTCCACCAGCGGCCGGGCTACCCAACGGCTGACAAAAACGCCGACGATCACACACGCCATGAGCAGTGCCAGACTGATGAAAAGAACATTGACCAGCAGGCTGCGTGACGGCTCGTCTACACGGCTTTGCGGCAGCATGTTGGCAATCGTGATCGTCGGCCCATCAGGCAGCGGGTATTGCCACCAATCGAGCAGATAGCTTTCACCATC
>QKII01000472.1 GCA_003249625.1 Propionivibrio sp.
GAGCGGCTGTGCGATCCCCAGTTGGCGGCCAATAACGTCCTCGCTATCGACGCCGTTGAGCAAGGACAGAATGATCGTATCTCCCCCGACAAAGGGGCGTACTTCGGCAATCGCCTGATGCAACTGATGCCACTTGACGCTGATCACGATCAGGTCGGCGAAGGGCGCAATTTCGCCTGGAGTCAAGAATGAGAGGGGGAGGCGGGTGCCATTTACGGTGATCCCTCGTTCCCGGTAACGCTGCATCCGCTCCGGATCGGCAATGACCTTTACGTTCTCTACTGCGGCTGCATGGAGCCGGCTCGCGTACATGCCGCCGAGGGCGCCCAGTCCACACAGATAGACGTTTTGCAAAGGTTTCATTTTCTCGATCCTTGCGACTGGAGTAAGCCGGGAGAGCGGAGGTGGCGCAGCTTCTTGCTGTGCAGGTCCGGTTTTCTGTGCCGGGTAAACCTCTTGTTTTTTGGCGGAAGCGGTGAGATTCGAACTCACGAACGGTTGCCCGTTGCCGGTTTTCAAGACCGGTGCAATCGACCACTCTGCCACGCTTCCTAAGGTGGCTGCTCTCTTGGGAGGCTGCCGAGGCGCGCATCATAGCACGTTACATCCTGTTACTCCCGTCCTTGCAACTCATGGTGTGGTTCTGTAGTCTTACGCGCGCATCAGACTAAATTCTGGAGGATTTCTCAATGCAACCGCAATTTCAAGTAACAGGTCGGGCTACCTACGAGCGTTCCGTTCAGCAGAACAGGGTGCTGCGCAACACCTATCTGTTGCTCGCCCTGTCCATGCTTCCGACGATTGCCGGCGCGATGCTCGGTGTGCGTATGGGCTTTTCGTTGTTCGCTGGCAGCCCAATGATGTCGTTGCTGCTGTTCATGGGTATCTCGTTTGGCTTCATGTGGGGGATCGAGCGGACGAAGAACTCCGGGATGGGTGTCGTCCTCCTGCTTGGTTTTACCTTCTTCATGGGCCTCATGCTCTCGCGGATCCTGCTCGTTGCCCTGAGCTTCTCCAACGGCCCGGCACTGATTACGACCGCTGCGGGGGGTACGGGGGCAATATTCTTCGTGCTGGCCGGTATTGCGACAGTCACCAAGCGTGATTTCAGCTTCATGGGCAAGCTGCTCTTCGTCGGGTTGGTGGTTATCCTGCTCGCGTCGCTGGCCAATATCTTCTTTCACGTCCCGGCGCTTTCGCTCACCATCTCTGCTGTCGCCGTGCTGCTTTTCTCGGGATACATTCTGTTCGATGTGAGCCGGATCGTGAATGGCGGCGAGGATAACTACATTTCAGCGACCCTCGCCATCTATCTGGATGTTTTCAACCTGTTCGTTCATCTGCTGAATTTGCTGATGGCTCTCAGTGGTGAGAGGGAATAGGGTCAGCGTTTTTTGTTCTTAATGAGAGGGCAGCTTCGGCTGCCCTCTCTGTTTTAGGGGGCGGTGTTTGCCTTCATTTCTCGGAAGCTGCTTATTTTTACCTGCTACGTGACAAAGCATCGCTAGCGGTCTTCATTCCTGTTTCGAAGACGCTGTAACGGCTCTTTCCTGCTTGCTTGGCTTGATACATCGCTTGATCTGCTTGGCGCATCAGTTGATCCGGCTCAATATCATTCGATTGGGGAAAATACGTCACGCCGATACTCGCCGAAACTTGGAGGGTAGTCAACGGGCTTGTTCGCCGCCTCCAGCAATAGCATGCCGTGCATACAGTTTCTGTATCACCAGTATTGGCTGGCCCATTAAACAATCCCATAGAACGATTTCTTTACAAAGCACCTTAGCGCTCTATTACTTTGGTTATTATATTGAGCGTGCCAAAACCCAAACTCACCCATTAGGGTGAGCCGATTAAAGAAAAATTGCGAGATATACCTGTGGCCTTGGACAGGGGTGGTACACATAACGGAGCGAGGTGCATGGGGCAACTGCACGATGAACATTACGTTCGCTCGATTACCACGATGGGTGATTCCCGTAGAGTGGTTACGAATCAACCGATTTTTACGGTCAATAAGATCAAGCTCCTCGAACGAGGCGCAACAGTCAATTCTTCCATTTTCGATCAACTTGTCGCGCACAAGCTCGTGCCGAAAATTGATGAATGTCTCGTCGTGGAGGATGGCGTAACGCCAGAGGGCCTTCGTGCTTTTGCGACGGATCTGCTGGACAACGATCCAGCTATGGCCGCATTGCGGATAGATGGAAGTCAACGGCGCAGAATCCTCCAGTCATTCGGAGAAATTCAGCTCGCCGGACCGCTGGCCTTCAAACTTACAGTGGCACAATCCGGGCGGCCTGAAGTCTTTGATCACTCGCTTCGTGTTGCCCTTGTAGCACTCTATATAGCTGTCAGGAGCTATTTCTTGTCGCAGAAGGAGCTTGCGCAACTGGCGACGGCGGCCGTCTTTCATGATTTGGGAATCCTGCACGTTTCTCCCGACTTGTTGCGGCCAGGCCGACGGTTGGAGCGAGCAGAACGGCACCACCTCTATGCGCACCCAATCACCGCGTTTTTGATGCTTCGGGATTTTCCTGAGTATCATCCGGCTATCAGCAGGACCGTTCTGGAGCATCACGAGAGGCTGGACGGTAGTGGCTATCCACGTGGGCTAAAGGGGGAGAACATCTGCCTGGCCGCTCAGATACTGATGTTGGCCGAGATGTCCAATACGGTATTTCAAAGCGTTTCCGGGGCCGCACATTCCGCCAAGTTCACCGTGCTGCTCAAACTCAATCGCAAAAAATTCAATCGAAAACTCAGTGATCAGTTAATCGCGCTTTTTCCTGAAATGTGCGCTGATCGGCCGCAAACCGATAGAGAAGCCAGCGCCTATGCGTTATCCGGAAGCCTCGCTTCCCGTTTGTCGCAGTTGGTCGTTGCGTTTAACGACTGGCATGACACGAGCGTTTCTCTGAAAGCTATTCTCGGCCCGTCGGTGGATTGCCCAGTGTTGGCACTACTAAATGAGCGAATTGTCGATCTGCAGAGAGTATTGGAGGAAACGGGTCTGGATTTGGAGCATCCAGCCTCGCTTCTGGAGCATCTTGGTGACGACCCGGAGGCATTGATTGAGCTTGGTTTGCTGCTCGATGAAAC
>QKII01000205.1 GCA_003249625.1 Propionivibrio sp.
ATTTCATCGAAAAGCACAACATTGTCGTGCTCGAGGCGGTTGCCGCCTACCGCGACACCGAGCGCAAGGAGAAACATACCGTTCACGCCGTCGGCGATGGTACCTTCATCGTCGATGGACGCATCATCGACCGGAAAAAGATGATGGCCTCCAAGCTGCCCCCGGATTTGGTATCGACCTGATTCCGGAAAACCGGGGGGCGATCCGGGAGGCTCGAATCCGGCCAGGGTTTTGCGTTACCGCGCGGGCGCTGGATAATGTCGCGCCCATGACTTTTTTCCACACGAGCTTTACATGCCAAAACGTGCCACCCCGCCGATCACCCTTTCCGAGTATGAGCGACTTTTCCGGACCATTCACGCGGTAGTGAAAAACGAGCAAGGCGATCCGGCCAAGGCAAGCCTGTTCTTCGCTGTTGCCGGTGCGTTCCTGCTCAAGAAACACCATAAACTCGCTTCGGCATGCCCGGTCGCCGGCGTTGCCGGGTACAACCTGCGGACGCCGACGAACTTCTCACTGGTCTTCGGGCGATTGGAGAGCGATGGCGTCTTTTCCGATAGCTCGCGCTTTCACTGCTGGATAGAAGTGGATGAGTGGGTCATTGATCTGATGGCCCCGTTGTTTGACGATATGGCCCCCATCGATCGCAAGGGCGCCGCGATCCCTCGTTGCATGTTCCAGAAACCGCTGATTGCCGATGCGAGTTCGGTCAGCCTCGATACGCCCGGTGCGTATCTTCACGTACCCAACCACCGACTCACTACGGAATTGATGAAAGGATTCACCGAGAAACCTGGCTATATGGATCTCGTTCGAATCTGCGAGCAGTGGTATGTCCGGCCACCAAAAAAGATCGTGGCGAGCGTGGGGATTGAAGATCAGAGCGGCAACATCACGGAAGTTTTCTTGTCGCCGATTCGGATTGTCGACGTTTGGTAAGCCATCGACAGTGCATGAGCGTCGCCGCGGAAGATTGTCTCCTGCGGCCGCTGCTGGTGACGAACATGTAGGTGCGGTGTAGGGGAGCTTGCTGTCGTTTGCGGCGTGGGTTGCGGGTATGCCAGGTTTCCCCCGTGGCAAGCCCGCACATGCGTTCCTCTATTGCCGTTGGTTGCGCCGCCCATCTCGCTGTGGAGCAGTCGTACAGAGTCGGGACTGACTGCGAACTGCTCGCCGAAGCAGTCGTTGCTTCAGGCAAGGAGACGGTAGCGGCTGGGATAAACAATCACCGCGAACTTCTTCCTGAAACCAGCGTTTCAATATCGCCAGTTCCAGGAATTATTGGTGTCTTCCTTTCACACATAAAAATTGTCTCTAGCCTTCAAATCACGTACGCCGGGATGCCTGGCGAGTTCGTCTTCAACCAGATCAACCCCCAGCCCCGGCCGGTCCGAAAGGTGCAGGACTCCCTCACGCACATCAAGCGGATGGCTGATGACTTGATCGCGCCAAGGCACGTCGTTCACCATGAATTCGCAACGGAAGAAGTTGGGAATACTGGCGCAGACGTGAGCACTGGCCAAGGTGCTCAACGGCCCGTTCGGATTGTGCGGCGCCAGCAGCACACCGTAAGTTTCCGCCATGGTGGCGATACGCTTCATTTCGCTCGGGCCGCCGCAACGGGTGATGTCCGGCATGATGACATCGCAAATATGGTTTTCCAGCACGGGGCGAAACCCGTGACGGGTGTAATGGCGTTCGCCGACACAGATCGGGACGTTTGACGGCAACCGTTCCCTAAAGGCGCGCAGCGTCTGGGCGCTTTCCGGGCCAGCCGGCTCCTCGTACCAGGTGACTCCCAGCGATGCCAGTCTTTCCGCCATCTTGATCGCCACTTCGAAGTTCAGCATGGCATGGGTCTCGATCATCATGTCGAATTCTGGACCGACCGCGTCGCGAACCGCCTTGGTGACTTCGAAAGCCAAGTCCTGCTGGCTCTTGGTCAGCGTGAGGTTGGTGTGCAGGTCCTCGCCATACAGGTAATTCGTATGCGCAAAGGGGTCGAACTTGAGGCCGGTGAACCCCAGTTCTTTTACCCTTCGGGCCTGCCTTGCATACGCCTCGCCCGTATGGCCGCCTCCGGTAAACCAGTAATTGGCGTATAGAAGAATGTCCTTGCGGAAAGCGCCCCCGAGCAGTTCATAACAGGGCATTCCGTAGGCTTTTCCTTTCAGGTCAAGGAGGGCCATGTCCAGCCCGCTGATTGCGCAAAGACTGGCGCCGTAGGGACCGATCCAGTTCAGGTCCCGGTAGAGTTTTGTCCAGATGAAGTCGGTCCGGAGCGGATCGAGGCCGATCACGCGTTCGCCGACATGTTTCGCCGCAGCTTCGATGATCGGACTGCCCGGCCAGTTGGTCGCTTCACCGACCCCGGTCAAGCCGGTATCGGTATAAACCTTCATCATCGTCCAGTTATATTTCACGCCTTCGACAAGCCAGACCTTCACATCGGTGATTTTCATCGGTGTACCTACCTTCCACGGAAAAACAGGGCGGGATGCCAGACTCACCGTCCGGCATGAATTCAATGCGGTTACAGGATGCCGAACTTGTCCCAGGCCGCCTGAGCGCCCATACCGCTCTTGATTGCCTCGAAGACGCGCTTCTCGCCATGCGCCTTATGCCACGCGGCCTCGATGACGTCTTTCTCTATTTCTTGCGGAATGACGCAGACGCCGTCCAGATCGCCGAAAAGTATGTCGCCAGGCCTCACCGTCACTGCCCCCATCTGGATGGTGCAGCGAAAATCGATGACTTTCCCTCGCGGGCGTTGGTCCTGTGCGAAACGGCCGTAGGAGAACACGGGAAAGCCGATTTGCAGGATACCGCGGGTGTCGCGGGAATAGCCATCAACGATGGCGCCTGCGGCGCCACGGTTCTGCGCACAGGTGCTCATGAGTTCGCCCCAGAGCGCATAGTCCGGAGATGCGCCGGTACAAATGTAGATCTCGTTCTTTTGCAGGTCGTCGAGCGCGCGTAACATCAGACCGAATGGCCCGTTGAAGAGATCGTTGACGCGACCGGGTCCTTCGCCCCCGTAGTCATCCGCCTCAAGAACAGGCATGGCTCTCCCCACGACGATCATGTCATCGCGCAGCGGCTGAATTCTCGGCGAAAGGAACTGATGGGTCCGTCCCATGAGATCCATAACATCGCCGATCACGGCGCTGAACAGCCCTTCACGACAAAGGGAAAAAAGCTCGTCATCATTTCCCCAGACGGGGGCTGTTGATTCGCGCATGAAAATTTCCTTTAACAGTCCTTTAGAATTCTGCGAACTATACTCCTGTAGGACAGGTTGCTGCAAAAGAACTCTTGCAGATCGACCTTTGCCAGTAAAGAACTTGCTTGTTTCCGGACTGACCACATTACTTCGTGTGCAGTGAGCGGTAACCACAACGGTCAAGCACTATCCGTCAATCACTGCCATCAGGATCCTCGCTCCGAGGATCGTTTCTTGTTGATAGCGTACTGTCGCCCAAGCGAAGGCAATCCCGAGCCTGTTTGACAGCAACAGCGCTAACCGGAAGGGGCCTAGGCTTGTGTCGTCTTCTCGTGATTCGTTGTCGTCCCTAGCTTGGCCACTCCCAGATTCAACATCGCCGACACAGGCGCAAGGAAGTGTTGTTCCATCGCATGGCTTGCCGCCACTGAGTCGCGACTACAGATCGCCTGAACCAGGCGGTCGTGGAGAACTACAATGCTGCTTTCGGTATGGCTGTTGACCATGCATTCCATCCCAACGCGCATGGACTCTTCAAGCGGGATTCGCAGGGCGAGCAGCTGTATAGGAAATAGAGGATTATGGACCGCTTGGGCGATAGCCATGTGTAGCGCGTAGTCACAATGAATCCACTCCGGATCGGAAAGAGGCCGTTCGTGGAGGTGTTGCCCCGCCTCGCGAATGCGTTCCAGTTCGTCATCCGTGGCATTTGAAGCCGCGAGCGCTGCTGTCTGGATTTCGATGACGCGGCGCAACTCCAGAATCTGTTGGGCGCTTACCTGGCTGGTAGCAGCTGCGTAAGAAAAAAACTGTGCGAGAACGTTTGGATCGAGTTCTCTGATCCTCGGCCTTTTTCCACTCTGAATTGAGAGAACGCCAACAACGGCAAGTGCTCGGTAGGATTCTCTCACGACGTTTCGGCTGACTTTCAGCAGTTGAACAATCTGCCCTTCGCTGGGAACAGTATCTCCGACCTTGAGTCGTCTTTCGGCGATCATTCCCATTAGAAACCTGATTACCTGATCCGACAAAGTGTCTTTTTGCATCACGGGGACAGAATAGTCTTCCATTGAATTGACGCTCGAGCTCGAGAGCAAAGAAAAAGCCATTTTACCGAACATATCAACCTGCCCTACAGGTTAAATCGTGCCAGCAGAGATGGAATCGACCCGTCGAATCGTATGGACCGCTGTTCGGTTGAGCCGCCCATGGCGGAACTTTCCGAAAAGGTCAGCAATGTGCAGGTCAGCAGTCGTGGTCGGGGAACTCGTCAGCAATGACCGCTTGGTACATCAGGTTACAGACGGACCCGACCCACAGTGGCCATACAGTCTGTCGAGGTGTCTGCGACAGGTAATCGAGTACAGCAGTCCTTCAAGCAGACAACTCACGGAAAAGTCGTCGGCCATAACTCTCGTTGCCCTCTTGAGTCAAATCATGTGGCAATGTTCCATTTTCCTGTCATTCAGCCGAGAGAGACCGCGAACGGCAGCTTTCTTGATGCGCCAAAGCCAGTAACTGACCCCGTTGCTTTCATCGGCTGCTGCGACTGTCTAACAGTAAGTGGGGGATGTCAGCAGTCATTCCAGTGACTTGGCGACAGAGTACTCGTCGGATGACTTACCTGAAGAGCACCAACATGCGGGAGCGACTCAACGAGGAGATCAAGCGCCGAACGCTGGTCGTGCGCATTTTGCCGAACACCGACTGCGCAGCTTATGCCAGTGTTTCATGGTGGGCGCCATTTAATTAAAGGGACTAAAAGAAGGACTGCCTTCTAGCTGCTTGCCAAGCTGGCGGAGGCCCCCCAACGTTCATCCAATGCTGGCAGATTCCTGGTATGAGTGATGATCACGATTTCGTCCCCCGCCCGTAGCTCGTCTGTCGGTTCTGGCAAGATGAACCTCTCTTCGCGATAACAGCAAATTACCCGGGTTTCGTTCGGCAGCTTCAGATCCGCCAGCGTGCCTTCGTCCTGAGCGCTGATGACCCAGGAGAACACCCGCGCATCACCCTTGATGAGTGCGGACAAGTCAAGCGCCTGCTGACCAACGGCCATGTCAGCAAGAAAACGGGCGATGGTGCGTGCTGGCACGATGGTGTCATCGAGCCCCAGTTCAACGCAAATATGCTCGTATTGAGGGTTTTTTATCTGGGGAACTACCCGTTTGAATCCCAACGATCGGCCCACCAAGCCGGCTATGATGTTTGTCTGATCGTTACCGGTCAAACAGAACAGGACATCGGTCTTCTCTGGATCGACCTCGCGCAAAATATCCGGCACACCACCATCACCGTTCACAAACCCGCAATCGAGCGCTTCCTGCGCCTCCTCGATGCTTTGCTTGTCAATTTCGACGATCACCACCTCGTGACCACCCTTGATCAGTATCTCCGCTGTGTGCCTGGCCACGCCCCCTGCGCCAATGAATACAAACCGCATTGTTTCCCCTCCTATCGTTTGCCAAGCCAAGTGGGCGGATACAGTACGATCAGCAAAGCAACAATCTCCAACCGGCCGGCCAACATGTCGACGCAAAGCAATAACTTAAGCGGTACCGGCAGCGCAGGACCCGTTACGCCGGAAGAGAGTCCTACGGTAGCGATGGCGGACACGACATCGAATAACGAGTCCAGCGGAGCATAGCCATAGGCCAAAAACACCAGCCAAGACAACAGTATCATCCCCCAGAACAGGGCAATGACGAACATGGCCTGGACGATCTCATGGTCATCAACCACCTGCCCGCCCAGTCTAACGTCGGTAACAGCGTGTTCAGGAAGCGTCGACCGCCTTAAGAGAAGCTGTGCCAGCCGCGCAAAGATCAGCAGTCGGAACAGCTTTGCGCCCCCAGCGGTAGAACCGGCGCTGCCACCCACCCACATGGCCATGATCAGAATGGCCTTGGTTAGGGCGTCCATCTGCTCCACAGCGACGGTTGTAAAGCCGGCGCTGCTCTGAGCGGAGGCCGCCAGCAGCATACCGTTATGTGTGGCACTGAAAAACGGCATGCCTTGCACGGTTAGCCATAGACTGAGGATCAGTCCCCATATCGCTGTTACGGTGAATAGTGCGCGCAACTCGTAATCCACCCACAGCGCGCGAGGGCCGTGGCTAAAGAAATTATGGAAGGTAGGTAACGACACGGCCCCCAGTAGCGAAGTAAAAATCACGGCATAGGGCACCAGTGGCGGCAATGCGCCTCCCAGGCTGGGGTCAAAACTAGAAAAACCTCCGGTGGATACAGCTGCCAAGGCATGCTCCAAGGCGGGCATCGGCGAAAGCCCGGCAGCCCAAATTGCTACGAATGCCCCGGTGGTCAATACAAGATAGACCGAGAGAATGCGCCTTGCATGGGCGCGACTGGTCGAGGCAAGAATTTCTGTACCCGAACTTTCGATCAGCTTGCGCGCTGCCAATCCTTGCGGGGAAAGCAGTGCGACGACCAGAACGGCGATGCCAAGGCCACCGTACCACTGCATCCATACCCTCAAAAACAGAAAGGATTGAGATTTATCCTGAACACTCGCCAGAGTTGTCAATCCAGTGGTGGTAACGCCAGAGACAGCTTCAAACAGCGCATCAACATACGATAAGCCCGCCGCACTCATCGGAAACACCATCAGCAGCGGCGCCAGAACGAATGCCAGCGTGACAACCACGATCGCTTCGTTGTTCTGCAAACGGTCGGGCGCCTCCAGGCGGCTTAGCGGCCAGCCGATCGCGACGAGCGAGGCGATCACCATTCCATAGAGGCTGATCGGCGCGTAGTCGTCTACTGCATACGCAACGCCAAGCGGAACAAGCGTCAGTGCCGCCAGAGCAAGGGCAAGCTGGCCCAGGTACTTTCCCAAGACGGGCCAACGTACGGCTCGAGCCAAACTTCTGAATTCTGCAACCATTCCGGCCTCGTCCAGAATCGAGGACATCAATTCGGCAATGATTCTTTCTCTGACCACTCACAGAATCTCTTTGCCAAGACTGTCTTGGTCAAGTATAGGATTGCCCCCCTAATTTGTCGCGGTGCGACACCATTTGGCGACCACCTCACGCGACAGTCGGTAGCTATTGCTGTGTGGATCACCACATTACGCTGCTTATCGCGCTAAACGCACCGTTAAACCTAAGTTGTCGGCTCTCCGGGACTGGCAGATTGAAGCTGTGCGGCCTGGTGCTCGCATCGGTGTCATATCACGACCCGGCGCAGCCGCAACGCGTTAGTCACTACCGACAGCGACGACGCGCTCATCGCGAAGGCAGCGAAGATCGGGCTGATCAGAATCCCAAAGAAGGGATAGAGGAGGCCTGCGGCCACTGGCACACCGGCAGCGTTGTAGATCAGCGCGAAGAAAAGGTTCTGGCGGATGTTGCGCATCGTGGCTACAGACAGACGCCGGGCGCGCACGATTCCGTCCAGGTTGCCCTTGACCAGCGTAAAGCCGGCGCTCTCGATGGCGACGTCAGCACCGGTTCCCATGGCAATGCCGACATCGGCCTGGGCGAGCGCGGGCGCATCGTTGACGCCGTCGCCGGCCATCGCCACCTTGCTTCCGGCTGCCTGGAATTCCTTGATGATGCGGGCCTTGTCAGCCGGCAAAACCTCGGCACGGATTTCGTCGATACCGAGGCGGCCGGCTACTGCCCGTGCAGTCCGTTCGTTGTCGCCGGTGGCCATGATGATGCGGAAACCCAGTTCGTGCAGTGTTTTAAGTGCCGCCGGCGTGCTTTCCTTGACCGGGTCGGCAACGCTGACCAGGCCCACAACGGCGCCTTCCAGCACGACGAACATCACCGTTTCCCCCTGGTCGCGGCGGGCATCCGCAGTTTCAGACCATTCCCCGCCCGCCAGGCCAAGGTCGGCAAGCAGGCGCGCGTTGCCAAGGGCGACGGCGCGGCCGTCGACCACGCCCGTGACACCCTTGCCGGTAAGTGCCTCGAAATCTTCGGCGTTGGAAAGTTTCAAGCCGCGTTCGTCGGCGCCGGCGACGATCGCTTCGGCGAGTGGATGCTCCGAGCCTCTTTCGAGGCTGGCGGCCAGTTGCAGAACCTCGGCCTCGTCATGGCCGGATACCGGCAGCACGGCAACCAACCTGGGTTTGCCGACAGTAAGTGTGCCGGTCTTGTCCACGATCAAGGTATCCACCTTGGCAAAACGCTCCAATGCCTCGGCGTTCTTGATCAGCACGCCAGCCTGCGCACCGCGGCCGGTGGCGGTCATGATCGACATCGGCGTGGCGAGACCCAACGCGCATGGGCAGGCAATGATCAACACGGCCACTGCGGCGACCAGGGCGTAGGCGAGGGCCGGCGCCGGCCCCCAGATCGACCAGCAGAGGAACGCCAGCAGCGCGACGCCGATCACTGCCGGCACGAACTTGCCCGCTACCATGTCGGCAAATTTCTGGATTGGCGCCCGAGAGCGCTGGGCGTTCGCCACCATCTCGACAATCTGTGCGAGCAGCGTATCGGCCCCGACGCGCTTTGCTTCCATGATCAGGCTGCCGGTACCGTTGAGGGTGGCGCCGGTGACCGTATCTCCGATCCCCTTTTCAACCGGTAGGGATTCGCCTGTAATCATTGATTCGTCAACAGACGAATGCCCGTCGATTACTTCACCGTCGACCGGAACCTTGTCTCCGGGGCGCACCCGCAGATGATCGCCGGGCTGTACGGCGTCGAGCGGGATTTCCTCCTCGCGGCCGTCGGCGCGGATCACACGGGCGGTCTTTGGCGCGAGATCGAGCAGCGCCCGAATCGCCGAGCCGGTGCGTTCTCGCGCGCGCAGTTCCATCACCTGCCCGAGCAGAACCAGAGTGACGATGACTGCCGCGGCCTCGAAATAGACGCCCACTGTGCCGTCGGAATTGCGGAAACCCGCGGGAAACAGTTGCGGCGCAATGAGCGCGACGATGCTGAACAGGTAGGCCGCGGCAACACCGATCGAGATCAGGCTGAACATGTTGAGGTTCATGCTGCGGAATGACTTGGCACCGCGCACGAGGAAAGGCCAGCCCGACCATAGGATCACTGGCGTCGCCAGGACAAACTCGCCCCACATGGCGACGTGTTCGCCCAGGAACTCGCGTAATTGGCCGATACCCACCACGGGCAGCATCGTGAGGACGAGGACCGGGATTGTGAACGCAAGCCCGACCCAGAGGCGGTGAGTAAAATCGACCAGCTCCGGATTGGGACCTTCTTCCTCTGCCGGCACACCCCGGGGTTCGAGGGCCATGCCGCACTTGGGGCAATCCCCTGGCTCGTCGCGCACGATTTCCGGATGCATCGGGCAGGTCCACTTGGTGCCTTTCGGGACGGGCTGCGCGAATGGTTGATCCCCCAGATACCGGGCTGAGTCCGCGACGAACTTGTCGTGGCATTTCGGGGAGCAGAAATAGTAGGTGTTACCAGCGTACTCTGCGCTCGGCGTCCCTGCATCCAGCGCCACGCTCATGCCGCATACGGGATCTTTCGCCTGGTGCGTGGCTGTCTGAGAGTGATTGAGTTCATTATGTTTCATCGATCACCTCCTGCTGCGCTTACACTTTCTTGGGCGCGCACGCTGAACGGTTAGTTCCCCACCGTTTGTCAGGGCTCTCTGGCGTTATCCAGATCCTCCCGGCGCCTGAGGTACTCTTCACGATCGAGTTCACCCGCCGCATAGCGCGCATCGAGAATTTCGCGCGCCGTCCAATGTGTGCTTGCCCCCTCCTGTGGCGATCATGCTGTCCATGGCGATAGCCTTACCGCGCTTGTTGACGAGCGGCACACTTTCGAACGATCCCGATTAATCGGCGTATCAATCTGCAAGAAATCTTCTAAGGAAGCGCTCTCAACATCGGAGCGGCCGTTGGCACGGAAAATGCCGTTGGTGATTGTCTGGGCTAAACGGAAGGACGCACTTTCTACTTCAAAGAAACAGACGTTTGGCAACGCCTTTCAGGGGACCAGGCATACGTGGAGACACTTATATGTGGGTACGCGGAGACCTGCCAAGGGAATACTGGTGGCTGGGGATATGCTTCTAAGCGGGATGGAGCTTTCCAAGTACGAAAAATAGAGGGTTCTTGCCAAGCCATGCCCCATGGATAACGTCTCGGAGGCCTTAATCGCTCGAATGGCGGTCACTTACTGTTGGGCGGAGGCGCGTCATGTCACGTTCCTCCCGTCAGGAAACACTCCGCTCTGACGCCTGCCAACCTGCTTTTGGGCAATGTTAAAAGAACCCGACCGTCAGCATACATCGCCCGAGCCTTGGCCTTGTTGATGGATTGGGAAAGCGCAATGCGCCGAGAAAGCCGGATGAAATAGCGCGCGCAACCGATCACGACCCCGTTTTCCCGTTCCTCCTTTTCCTTCTGGATCCGGGCACCAATGGAGACCCGATGG
>QKII01000454.1 GCA_003249625.1 Propionivibrio sp.
CCTCGCAGAACTCAGCCAAGAGAGGAATCAATCAAACAGGACGCTCAAAGGAGAGCCTTTTCAACCTATCGACAACCTCGCGAATTGTTTCGTTCCATGCTCCGCGCGAGACTTGTCGGAAGAGAGGGAGGGATGGCGCGTCTTCACCATTCAGGGGCATGCCGAAGCAGAAGCCCACAGGGATTTCAGAGCGAGCCAGCCAGAAGTGCGATGGTCGTGGCTACGCTGATGATCAAGCGTAGATATCGATTGCTTCTTCCTGGCGTTTCAGTTCGACCAGCGTGTTGGCTCTCATGAAAAGCGCCTTTCCGTGTTCAGGTCGCTGCATCAATAAGGCGTCGCTGTCAGCAAGTGAGGATTGCGGGGCGTTGGTGTGTGGCTTCTTGCTCGCCGCAACAGCAGATTCGGGCCGTGAGGATGTCGAGTGAGCGATTCGTTGAGAGAACTCAATGCCTGTGCCCACAGTATGTCGGGAAACTCGATAGGCTCATTGCTGGGCAGGTCCTCTCAAAACTCGCTGCAACTTGCCAGGCTTTCCTCGCGTCAATGAAGTTTTTTCCAGGAGCAAGGCGCATTCAATCTGGAAATGCGGGGGCCTTGAGTTTTTGGAGGAATCTGGTCGAACGCAGGAGAGCGCTTCGTCGAACAGGTGTTTGCAACGCATCAGGCGCCAATTGAAGAGGTAAGTTGATTGCCCTGGATGGTCCCGCAATTCATGATGGTAGTGTTGATTGTCCTCTTGGAGCGGATTATTCGTCGTCCATTTTCTTTCGCGGGCGATGGCAAGGGTAAAGTTGCGTAGAATTCCCCGAGTTGCCGCTATTCAAGGAGTCGAGCATGAAGTCGTTGATGTCTGTCGTAACAGCGCTGGTGCTGTCTGTGGGTTTCACCTCCACGAACGCCTTTGCGGAGAAGGGCGGAAAACATGACAAAGAGAAAGGAAAACCTCGCGCAGAGATGCGCCAGGGGAACCGGCCACCACCTCCGCCTACCGCGAACGATGGCGTCCGGGTCGAGTTTCGCTTCGGAGAACAGGAAAGACATGCGGTCCGTAACTATTACGGAGCCGAGATGAAGGGGGGAAAGTGCCCCCCCGGTCTGGCTAAAAAGGGCAATGGCTGCATGCCACCCGGTCAGGCGAAGAAATGGGCGATGGGGCGACCGTTGCCGCGTGATGTTGCCTATCATGATCTGCCACGCGATCTGCTTATCCGCTTGCCGGCGCCGCCCGTCGGTCATCGCTATGTACAGGTGGCCGGCGATGTGCTGCTGATCGCCGTGGGTTCTTCGATGGTCGTTGACGCGATTCAGGATATCCTTCGCTGATCCTGCTGGCTTGGTGGATGATCTGCCGTTAAGTGCGGTATCGCGGCCGGCTCAGATCGACCGAAGCCCGTCCGTAGCGTTGCTCCAAAGCGGCACGACGATCAGCCAGGGGATTTTCGTGTTTCGCTTCTACGAAGCAGCCGTTCGAGATCTCCGGCAGTCGGCCAACTGCAGCCGTTGGCCGACTGGAATCCTACGTCGCTACAGAATTTCTGGCGGTTGGATAGAATTTTCCGGCTTGCTCGATTGAAGCCATTTCAGATGTGATTAACGCCCCATGAGCGGGAATTCAAAAACGTAGATTATGCCGAGGGCGTAGGCGTTCTTGGATGGAGCATTGTTGAAGTCCACGTGACCGTAGTCCAGATAGGCATAGGTGTTCTTGAAGATTTCGCGGTTAACGAAGAATTCGGTTGCTTCGTCCTTGGTGTCGCGGTTCTTGCCGTACATCATGCCGATGTTGAAGCCAGCCACCGGTGCAACGATACCGAGGCTTGTGCCTCTGCGATCTGATCCGCCATCGGCATATCCGGCCATGACCTTGACGATACCGAAATCATAACTTCCCGCGACTGCGGCGAAGTCTGAATCGTAAAAGCCTGTATCCGCACGCTTGGTTTCAGCTGTCACGCTGGCGGCGAACTTGTCGCCCGTATAGGTCAGTGCGGCCGACGTACTCGACCTGGCATCGTCTACACCGTCTTCCTTCGTGGCGAAGCCGACCTGAGCCTTCAGGCCACCGCCGAAGGTGGGTGAAATATATTGCAGCGACTGGGTCTGGCGGCCGCGCAGCCAGGGCGCGACCGTGGCGTTGCCCAGTGCCGTGGCCGCGTTGGATGCACCGTTGAAGTCATAGCCAACCATGGCCTGGAAAGGTACGGAGTCCTGCCGACCGAAGCGCGCCTCACCCAAACCGCCAGCAATGCCAACCCAAGCTTGACGATTGAACAATGCCTTGGAATCTGTGCCCATGCGCAGGTCGTGGTCGATCTCTGCACTCTCAAGGGCGAAGTTGACCTTGATTCCATCGCTAATGTCCATGCCGCCCTTCAGGCCGATACGGGAGGTGGAGTTCCCTTGGCTGCCGCCACCGCCACTTCCGTTATCCCCTCCAGAGTGAAAGCGGGCCCCCTTATTGTCTACCAGCTCGTTCTTGCCGTAACTCAGATCGCCCAAGCCGTAAAAAATCAGATCGGCGTGAGCAGAGCCCATTGCAGCCAAAACTGCGAAAGCGGGAATCAGGTTTTTGATCATGGTTGTCCTTCTAGAGGTAAGAAACGTTGGTGAGGTACGCACGGAGAAAATTGAATAGCGGCGAATCCTATAACCCCGGCGCAGTGGCACCAAGCGAATCAGTATCGCTGTGGAAGGAAAATGGCCTATGTGTTGTGATTTTGCGTCATTTGTTATCGTGAGGAAAAAGCGAAGTGACTTGAATCACCTTGATTATCAGCACGGTCCTTTGCTTTTTTTTTCCCCTTTGCCGGTTTTCGGCCGGACGGTAGCTGATGACCACGCAGGAGCGGGCGCCCATCGCGAGATGCTGTTGCACACTTCCTACGAGGAATGCAAGACATTTCAAGCCGAGCATCTCGCAGTGATGGAGGCGCGTGCCCAAGAGAAGGGCGCTACTTTGCACGTGGATACGCAGAACGGCTGTGACCGCATCACGGCGCGGGGATTGATCAAGTAGCCGGCGGCAGACATCCCCTACTAAGCATCGTCGCTGCGACGCTTCCTGGCCAGGGCCTTGACTCGGTACATGCGCTCGTCGGCGATGGCAACGGCTGCATCCAAGCTCTCCCGGTCGGCGTTGCGCATGGCGTAACCGACGGCGGCACTGGGGACGATGCGTACGTTGGTTTCCGGTAGCACGTGGTTTGTCTCTGCGCAGCGTTTTCCAAGTTGTTCGATGGCGTCGATGACCTCGTATTCGGTCATGTTGTCCATCAGGGCCAGGAATTCGTCGCCCCCCATGCGGAAGAACAGCGCACCGGGAAACTGCGCGCGCATGCATTGGGCGAACAGCCGTATCAGTGCGTCGCCGGCGGTGTGGCCGCTGCTGTCGTTCACGCGCTTCAGGTTGTTCAGGTCGGCGACCAGCAGCGCCTGTGGGTAGCGGCCGCGCTGCAGCGCCTCGGCGTGATGGCTGAAGTAATTGCGGTTAAAAAAGCCTGTGAGCGGATCCGTGTAGAGCAGCGTTTCCCTTTCGCGGAGGATCTGAGCCTGCGCCTTGTGCCGCGCGGCGGAGTAAACGATACGAACCGTTACCAGCAGGATCGCCGCGAGCGCAAGAACCAGCCCTGTTATGATGAAGCCCTGCTTGCGGCTTTCCTCGTTGCGTAGCGTCGGTACGCTCTGGATACCGGCGTAGCGGGCTTCCTCGAAATCGACGAGGGCCAGCGCTTTGTCGATGATTCCCGCAAGTTCGGGCTGATCACGGTTGACGCCGAAATAGACGAAGGAATCTTTGGATGTATTGCCGCGCTTGACCAGGTCGGTATAGCCCAATCCGTTGATGTAGAACTCGACGACCGTCGGGTTTTCGATCATGTAGTCCGCCCTGCCTTTGCGTACCAGTCGCAGCGATTCCTGGATGTCGGCGGTCTTGACGATATGCGGCACCTTGAGGTTCTTGCGCAGGTATTCCTCGTGCCAGAAACCGTCGATGACCGCCACGCGGTAACCTTCCAGTCCATAAACGTCCTGGATCGGTTTGCTCGTCTTGAGACCGACGATGATGTCGCGCTCGGTGCTGATCGGGCGGGGATAGACGAAATAGCGGAGGCGATCTTCGGTCTTCGCGATGTTCACGATATCGATGGTTCCGCGGCGTGCCTTTTCATAGATTTCGGCGAACGGTCCGCTGATGACCCGGATGCGCAGGCCAACCAGGTCGGCGATGCGCTTGAGCGTTTCCCCGACGATGCCCTTGTATTCGCCGTTCTGGTAGTAGTCGAAGGGCAGATAGTCTTCGGCGGCGCCGACGACGGCCTCGCCCTTGGTCTCGATCCAGTCCAGTTCGGCATCGCTCAATCGCAGGATCTTGCGGTTGTATATGCGCGCCGTCTGGCGGGCGAGACGCTCAATCTCCTGTTGGCGCTGTTCGAGGTACTTGTCCAGGATGCCGGACAGAATCTGGTCCTTGCGCATCACGGCCAGTGTCATGTCGGAAGTGATACTCCGCACCTGAGCGACTACGGCCAGGCCGGGATGTTGGAAGAGGAATTCGTGCTCGATGCCACCGCCCGTTGTAATGAAACCATCGATTTCGCTCGAATCGAGAGCCTTCAGCCCGAGTTCCTGGTCAGCATACTCGGCTTTTTCGAAGCGAATGTTCGGGTACTCTGCCGGCAACTGATCGCTGACGAAGTCGGCGGCGATGAAGCCGATCCGCCGGCCGTCGAGGTCGCCGAGCGTCTGGACCAAAGAGCCTTTGCGCGCGAAGACGACGTATGGGAAGCGCATCACCGGGCGAGTGAAGACCATGATCCGCTCGCGCTCTGGTGTCGGATTCGCGCCATACAGGATGTCAAACTCGCCGCGGATGAACCGGTCGTAGGCATCGTCCCAGCCCTCGACGTCGGCGAGCACCACGCGCAGCCCGAGTTGCGCCTCGATGTCGGCCAGCAGTTCGTGCAGGAAGCCGGTCTGCTTCCCCCGAAAACTGAAGCTGTCTATACCGGCAAACGGGTCGTAAGCGACGGTGAGCGTCTTGTCCCGATGTGCAGCGATCCAAGCCAGTTCTTCCCTCGTGAACTGCGGCGTCGCAGTCTGCGCGTCTGCGGCGAAAACCGACCATGTTAGCGCTAGCACGCAGACCAGGATGAAGCGAAGTGGAGAACCGAGGGCTGCCGTCACGGCTCATTCCTCTCAACGAAAACATGTTTTTTCATCGATTATAAACGTGGTGCGCCACAGTCATCGCGCGCCGTGGTTTGCGATGGGCTGTTACCGAGGAGGACGGTAAATGGTGCGCGATTCTGATCAGGCTGCACAACGGACATGCTTTTCGTGAAACAGATTCTGGATCACCCGCGACTGTTTCCGCTGGTGTGAATCGCCCCGGAACCTGTAGATACTCCGAAGCCTTAAACTTGAGGCAAAGGAGAAGGCATGAGCAACAAGCGTTACCCGGAAGATCGGTTGCCAAACAGCGGAGTATCGTTGCGCTGGTCCAGCGTTCCAAGATCGCTTGTGGTCGATCTCTTGCCGTAGGCCGTCTGGCGGGTCTCAGAGTTGACCGGCCTTGTGAATTACCGGCCGGCAGGAATGGCCGATGACTGCCCGATTGTGCGCAGGCCAAGACGTCTATAATCGGTGCTCAGGGGCGACGAGAGTCTCCGGTCAGTTCCTGTGCAATTGGGCGGTCAGGTGACTTGAGAATCCGCAATTAAGAGCGTATGTCATCCGCCGAGGGTGTTCGTGCGTTAGAAGACCTCCGCCCTCTCTCCTACTGCTTCCGTTTTTCCGTGAATATCAAAAATCTCTCTGGTTTTCTCCTTTTTCCCTTTGCGTTGCTGATCTTTGCCATATCCGATGCTACCGCGAAGTACATGTCAGCCTTCTTCGCCGTTCCGTTGCTGGTTTGGGTGCGTTACGTGACACAGCTGGTATTCATGCTGGCTACCGTGGCGCCCGGCATGGGACGAGAGATCGTGGTGACCTCGCGACCGGGGATGATGGTCTTGCGTGGAAGCATGCAGGTGGCCAGCACGATGTTCGGGCTGCTGGCGTTCCGTACGCTGCCTCTGGCCGAAACGACAGCACTGGTGTTCATTACCCCCTTGCTGGTGGCGCTGCTGGCCGGACCGTTGCTCGGCGAGAAGATTCACCTGCGGAGTTGGCTGGCGACGGTGGCGGGGTTGGCCGGGGTGCTGTTGATTGCACGTCCGAGCGGTTATATGGACGGAATCGGCGTGGTCTTTGCGCTCTGTGCGGCGTTGACCTATTCGCTCTATCAGATCCTGACGCGAAAACTTGCGGCAACGGAGCCGCCGTTGCGCCAGCCATTCTATCTGGCGCTGGTCGGCACGTTCATCATGTCGCTGTTTCTGCCGATGTTCTGGACCGACACGGTGCCGACGCTGAAGCAAGGGGTGCTGATT
>QKII01000440.1 GCA_003249625.1 Propionivibrio sp.
CAAACAAATAGCCCTTACAGAAAGCAAGGTCGTATCACCCCTGCCGCGTTCATCTACAATGAATGATCCGCAGGCCAATCATCCGCAGACCAGGAGGCAAGTCATGGCATTAAATCCAGAACAACACTACCCTCTCGCCCAAGAAGATGCCGATCCGCAGGAAACTCTCGAATGGCTGTCGGCGCTAGCCGGAGTCCTCGACAATGAAGGCCCCGAACGCGCCCATTACCTGATCGAAAAGATGATCGCTCAGGCCCGCGAGGAAGGCATCGACATCCCGTACAGCGCGACGAGTGAATACGTAAACACCATCCCGGTCGAACGCCAGCCGAACTACCCGGGCGACGCCACCCTGGAAATCCGCATCCGCAACTTCATTCGCTGGAACGCCATGGCCATGGTTGTGCGTGCCAACAAGCACACCAACGTCGGCGGACACATCGCCTCCTTCGCCTCGTCGGCCGCGCTCTATGAAGTGGGCTTCAACTGGTTCTGGCGGGCGGCGTCGGAGAAACACGGCGGCGACCTGGTGTTCTTCCAGGGCCACTCGATCCCCGGCGTCTATTCGCGCGCCTTCCAGCTCGGCCAACTCGACGAAGAACATCTGAACCACTTCCGCCAGGAAGTCGGCGGAAAGGGCCTGTCGTCGTACCCGCACCCCTGGCTGATGCCGGATTTCTGGCAATTTCCGACCGTTTCGATGGGTCTCGGCCCGATCCAGGCGATCTATCAGGCGCGCTTCATGCGCTACCTCGAAAGCCGCAACCTTGTCGAAGCGCAGGACCGCAAGGTCTGGGCCTTCCTCGGCGACGGCGAGACCGACGAGGTCGAGGCGCTCGGCGCAATCGGCATGGCCGCGCGCGAGAAACTCGACAACCTGATCTTCGTCATCAACTGCAACCTGCAACGTCTTGACGGCCCGGTCCGCGGCAACGGCAAGATCATTCAGGATCTGGAAGGCGAATTCCGCGGCGCCGGCTGGAACGTCATCAAGCTGATCTGGGGTCGCCACTGGGATGTACTGTTCGAGCGCGACAAGAAGGGCCTGCTGAAGAAGCGCATGATGGAAATCGTCGACGGCGAATACCAGACCTTCAAGTCCAAGAATGGCGCTTATGTGCGCGAGAAGTTCTTCAACACGCCGGAACTTCAGGAACTGATCGCCGACTGGACCGACGCCGACGTGTGGAATCTCAACCGCGGCGGCCACGACATTTTCAAGATCTTCAGCGCCTTCAAGGCCGCCGTCGAACACAAGGGCAAGCCGACGCTGATCCTGGCCAAGACGGTCAAGGGCTACGGCATGGGCGAAGCCGGCGAGGCGATGAACATCTCGCACCAGCAGAAAAAGCTCGACCGCACCGCGCTGCTGGGCTTCCGCGACCGCTTCAAGCTGCCGATCGCTGACGACGAAATCGAATCGCTGCCCTATATCAAGTTCGAGGAAGGCTCCGACGAACTCACCTACATGCGCGAGCGCCGCGCTGCACTCGGCGGCAACCTGCCGCAACGCCGCCGCGCTGCCGAAGCGCTTGATGTTCCCCCGCTGTCGGCCTTCGAACCCCTCCTGAAGGCCTCCGGCGAAGGCCGGGAAATATCGACCACGATGTCAATCGTGCGTGCGCTGAACATCATGCTCAAGGACAAGAACATCGGCCGCCACGTGGTGCCGATCGTTCCCGACGAATCACGCACTTTCGGCATGGAAGGCCTGTTCCGCCAGGTCGGCATCTGGAACCAGCAGGGCCAGCAATACCTGCCGGAAGACCATGACCAGTTGATGTTCTACAAGGAATCGAAGACCGGCCAGGTGTTGCAGGAAGGCATCAACGAGGCAGGCGCGATGAGTGACTGGATCGCCGCCGCCACTGCCTACTCGGTTCACGGCGTACAGATGGTGCCGTTCTACATCTGCTACTCGATGTTCGGTTTCCAGCGCACCATGGACCTCTGCTGGGCAGCCGCCGACCAACGCGCCCGCGGCTTCCTCGTAGGTGGTACGGCCGGGCGCACCACGCTGAACGGCGAAGGCCTGCAGCATGAGGACGGCCATTCGCTGATCCTCTCCGGATTGATCCCGAACTGCATCAGCTACGACCCGACCTTTGCGTTCGAGGTCGCTGTCATCATGCAGGAAGGCATGCGCCGGATGTTCAAGGAACAGGAAGATGTCTATTACTACCTGACCGTGATGAACGAGAACTACGAGCACCCCGAAATGCCGCAGGGCGCCGAGAAAGACATCATCAAGGGCATGTACCAGCTGCGAAAGGGCGCGAAGGCCAAGGCCAAGAACCCGGCACCGCGCGTCCAGTTGCTCGGTTCCGGCACGATCTTCCGCGAAGTCATCGCCGCAGCCGACCTGCTCAAGAACGACTGGGGCGTCGACGCCGACCTGTGGGGTTGCCCGAGCTTCAACGAACTGGCCCGTGACGGTCAGGACGCACAGCGCTGGAACATGCTGCATCCGTCCGAGAAGCCGAAGCTGAGCCATGTCGAGCAATGCCTCGCCAAAGCCGTGGGACCAGTCATCGCCGCCAGCGACTACGTCCGTCTCTACGCGGAGCAGATCCGTCCGTTCATCGACCGCCGCTACGTCACCTTGGGCACCGATGGCTTCGGCCGTTCCGACACGCGCCAGGCGCTGCGCCACTTCTTCGAGGTGGACCGCTACTGGGTCACGCTGGCCGCGCTCAAGGCACTTGCGGACGATGGAAGCATCGACCGCAGCAAGGTTGCCGAAGCCATCGTCAAATATGGCATCGACATCAACAAACCGAACCCGATGACGGTCTAAAGGAGCGATTTCATGAGTCAAGCAATCGAAGTCAAAGTCCCGGACATCGGCGATTTTTCCCTCATTCCCGTCATTGAGCTGTGCGTCAAGGTGGGCGACACGGTGGAAGCCGACGCCCCCCTGATCACGCTCGAGTCTGACAAGGCAACAATGGATGTTCCCGCGCCGCAAGCCGGCGTGGTCAAGGAACTGCGCGTCGGTCTGGGCGACCGGGTTTCCGAGGGGACGGTCATCGCCATGATCGAACCGCTCGCGGCCGAAGCACCTGTGGCGGAAACGCCAGCCGTCGCCGCACCGGCGCCAAAACCTGTCGCACCGCCAACACCGCAAGCGCCACGCGCACCGGTCCCGGCACCACGCGTATCCAACGCAGAAGAAAAACCAGTCCTCGGCAGGACGCACGCCAGCCCGTCGGTGCGCCTGTTCGCCCGAGAACTCGGGGTCGACCTGACAAAGGTTCCGGCCACCGGTCCGAAAGGCCGCATCCTCAAGGAAGACATCACCGCCTTCGTAAAGGGCGTAATGCAGTCCGGCCCAACGCCAGGTGCGACTCCCGGTCTCGGAGGCGGCCTCGACTTGCTGCCCTGGCCAAAGGTCGATTTCGAGAAATTCGGCCCGATCGAGACGCAGCCGCTATCGCGCATCAAGAAGATTTCCGGCCAGAACCTTGCTCGAAATTGGGTGATGATCCCGGCCGTCACCTACCACGAGGACGCCGACATCACCGACCTGGAAGCCTTCCGCATCGCACTGAACAAGGAAAATGAGAAGTCGGGCGTAAAAATCACCATGCTCGCTTTCCTGATCAAGGCCTGCGAACTGGCGCTGAAGAAATTCCCCGAGTTCAACAGCTCGCTCGACGGCGAAAATCTCGTTTTGAAGAAATACTTCAACATCGCCTTCGCCGCCGACACGCCGAACGGCCTCGTCGTCCCGGTGGTGAAGAACGTCGACCAGAAGTCGGTCAGCCAGATCGCCACTGAATGCGGTGAGTTGGCAAAGAAGGCTCGCGATGGCAAGCTCGGCCCGGCCGACATGACAGGCGCCTGCTTCACCATTTCCAGCGTCGGTGGCATCGGCGGCACGGCGTTCTCGCCGATCGTCAATGCGCCGGAAGTGGCCATCCTCGGCGTCTCCAAGTCGGTAATGAAGCCGGTGTGGAACGGCAAGGAATTCATCCCGCGCCTGACCCTGCCGCTTTCGCTCTCCGCCGACCACCGCGTCATCGACGGCGCGCTGGCCACCCGCTTCAACGTTTACCTCGCGCAGTTGCTCGCCGACATGCGCCGGGCGCTGGTCTGATCGGGAGGAACGCATGAGCCAGATCATTGAAGTAAAGGTCCCAGACATCGGCGATTTCAAAGACGTCCCGATCATCGACATCGTGGTGAAGGTTGGTGACAGCGTCAGCGCCGAAGATGCCCTGCTGACCCTCGAATCGGACAAGGCGACGATCGATGTCCCCTGCCCGGTCGATGGGGTCGTCAAGAAGATCACGGTAAAGGTCGGTGACAAGGTCTCCGAGGGCAGCGTCATCGCCCAGCTGGAAACGGCCGAGGCCGGCGTCGCCGAGGCTGCTCCCCCAGCAACGGGCGAAACAGCCGCACCGGAAGCACCTGCGGCTAAAGCGGTGGCTCCGGCCGCTGCTCCGGCCCCGGCTGCTGCGGTAGGCCAGTTCACGGGCAAGGTGGATGTCGAGTGCGACATGCTCGTCCTCGGCGCCGGACCGGCGGGCTATTCGGCTGCCTTCCGTTCCGCCGACCTCGGCATGAAAACTGTAATCGTCGAGCGCTATTCAACGCTTGGCGGCGTCTGCCTGAACGTCGGCTGCATTCCCTCGAAGGCACTGCTGCACGTCGCTACGGTGATGGAAGAAGCGGCGCACATGGCCGAAACCGGCGTCACCTTCGCGCCGCCGCAGATCGATCTCGACAAGCTGCGCGCCCACAAGGGCAAGGTCGTCGGCAAGCTGACCACAGGGCTCGCCGGCATGGCCAAGGCGCGCAAGGTCGACATCGTGCGCGGATTCGGCAGCTTCATCGACGCCAACCATGTCGAGGTCGAGGTAACCGACGGCAAGGGCCAGGAGAAGACCGGACAGCGCAAGGTGATCCGCTTCCAGAAGTGCATCATCGCCGCAGGCAGCGCACCAGTGCATCTACCCTTCCTGCCACAAGACCCGCGCATCGTCGATTCGACCGGTGCGTTGGAACTACGCTTTGTGCCAGAGAAGCTGCTGGTCATTGGCGGCGGCATCATCGGCCTGGAAATGGCCACGGTGTATTCGCTGCTCGGCTCCCGCGTCGATGTCGTGGAGATGCTCGACGGCCTGATGCAGGGTCCCGACCGCGACGCCGTCAAGGTCTGGGAAAAGCAGAACCTGCACCGTTTCGACAATGTGATGTTGAAGACCAAGACCGTCGGCGTGGAGGTTCGCGACAGTGGCCTGCACGTCAAGTTCGAGGGCGAAAACGCGCCAGCCGATGCCGTCAGGTACGACATGATCCTGCAATCCGCCGGACGTTCGCCTAACGGCAAAAAGATCGCCGCCGAAAAGGCCGGCATCAACGTCACCGACCGCGGTTTCATCCCGGTCGACAAACAGATGCGCACCAACGTGCCGCACATCTTCGCTATCGGCGACATCGTCGGCAACCCGATGTTGGCGCACAAAGGGGTGCATGAAGGCCACGTCGCCGCCGAGGCCGCCGCCGGACAGAAGGTGGGCTTCGACGCGACCGTAATTCCGAGTGTGGCCTACACGCATCCGGAAGTGGCTTGGGTCGGCTACACCGAAGCCCAGGCTCAGAAGGAAGGGCGCACGGTGGAGACCGCCAAGTTCCCGTGGGCGGCCTCAGGCCGCGCCATCGCCAACGGTTGCGACTACGGCTTCACCAAGCTGATCTTCGACAAGGAAACGCACCGCGTCATCGGTGGCGCAATCGTCGGCCCCGCCGCCGGCGACATGATCGGCGAGATTGCGCTGGCGATCGAGATGGGCTGCGACTCTGTGGATATCGCCAAGACCATCCACCCACACCCGACACTTGGCGAGAGCATCGGCATGGCCGCCGAGGTAGCGCACGGCACCTGCACCGACTTGCCACCAGCGCGAAAGAGATAGCGATTTCTCTTTGGCAACTGGAACGCCATTCGCGAAGTCACCTGGACCCGCGAATGGCGTTTTTTTACGTTCTTCCCGCCTGTACGCGAGCCACCGATACAGCCCGAAGTCCGAGAAGAAAAGACGTTACCGAGTGATGGTGGGACGAGAAACATTCAAGAGAAAACATTCCAGGCCCGTCCCGATTGTTTCCCCGATGCCTTTTCGTCATAATGACCGGTCTCCCGAGGAATCATCGTCATGGCATCTTCCAACACCAGCGTCATCGATGAGCGCGTACATATCCTGCATACGCGTTGGAGCAAGTATCTCAACGGTGGATCATTCGACCAGTTCATCGAGTTCGCTGTAACCGTCAACAGCCTCGCCGAGCATTTCAGCCGGATGCGCCTGCCTGGATTGGTCCGACTGTGCGAAGGGCTGGAAAACCTCGCATTGGCTCGGCTGGGAAGCCAGGAATCGCACCCTCTTCCCGCCCAGGACATCGCACTGCTGCAACGCCAGGTCAGCACGCTGCTCGGCACAGTCGAAAATTCACGCGGCGCCCCCCGTGAACGACGTCTTGAGGAGCAACGCGAAGCAACCCGCAACATCGAGTGGATCAAGCCCCGTCTAGTCTGGCTGGTCGTTTCCGATGACATGCTCGAGGCCGCCGACGCATTGCGTCAGCAGATCGATTTCTTCGGCTTCAAGACCGAGGAAATCGGCTGGAACGACCCGCTACCGGTCAGCGATGCGCCGCTGGCCGTGCTGTTCTTTTCCGGCTCCGATTCCAAGGAGATCGAGCACAACAAGATTGCCGTCATCCGCGCTCGTTGCGCCACCAGCCAGTTGATCTACGTAGGCGCACAACCGGCCATCGACAACATCGTGGCTCTGATGCGTTCGGGGATCGACCAGACGATACCGATCGAGGAAGGGGCAACCATGGTCCTCAATTGCGTCCTCGACCTGGTACAGAACTTCGAGCCGGAAAAATACCGTGTACTCGTAGTGGAAGATTCCCTCGTGGCACTGACGCTGATCCAGCGCACGCTTTCCGAGCACGGCATCGACAGCCGCGCGATGCGCGATCCCGGACATCTCATCGAGGAGATGCGCGCCTATCAGCCTGACCTGATCCTGATGGACATGCACATGCCCCGCTTTAACGGCGTCGAGGCCACCCGCGTGTTGCGCCAGATATCGACCTACCGCTCGCTGCCGATTGTCTATCTGTCCAGCGAATCGGACGTCAGCATGCAGGTCGAGGCGCTGCGCCTCGGCGGCGATCAGTTCCTCAACAAGCCATTCAACCCGGTCCTGCTTGCCGCCGTCGTCAAGACAAAAATAGAACGCTTCCGTGAGACGCTGCGCTCTACCCGGCACGACGGACTGACCGGGCTGCTGAACCACACGGCGGCGAAATCGCAACTGAAGGCGATGGTGGAAAAAACGACGCCCGCCTCTCAACTGACCGTCGTAATGATCGATATCGACCATTTCAAATCGATCAACGACACATACGGGCACCCGGTCGGCGACCAGGTCATCAGAGGACTCGCCTGGCTCCTCAAGGGCCGCCTACGCTCGTCAGATCTGATTGGTCGCTACGGTGGCGAGGAATTTCTGGTTGCGCTGCCGGACATCTCGACGGAACAGGCAAAGGCGGTCATCGAACGCATCCGCGAGGATTTTTCGTCGCTACCGCATGCTCATGCCAAAGGTGCGCTATTTTCCACATTCAGCGCGGGCATCGCGTCGATCAGCGAATTTACAACGGCCCAACTGCTCACCGAAGCCGCGGACTTCGCCCTGCTCGAAGCAAAACAACGGGGCCGCAATTGCGTGTCGCAGGCACAACCTGACGACGAGAATTTCCGCTTCCTGCAGCCCCACCTGTTCATGGACAACCCCTGACACTCAGGCGAACAGAACGCATCCCCAGACGAACGCCACGTTCACCAGAGCGAGCAGGACAGCCGCGCTGCCGACGTCCTTGGCCCGCTTCGATAAATGATGCCGATCGAGTGAGACACGGTCCACTACGGCCTCGATCGCCGAATTTATCAACTCCACGATCAACACCAACAACACGCTGGCGATCATCAGCGCCCGCCCGGTCCAGGTCACCGGCAGAAAAAACGAAGCGGGAATCAGAAGCAAGGCCAGAAAGACTTCCTGGCGAAAAGCATCCTCGCAGGTATAGGCAGCGCGAAAGCCGGCCAGTGAGTAGTGCAGCGCGTTCCACACGCGTCGCAAGCCGGTTTTTCCCTTGAACGGGCTCTCTTCGGACACTTTGTTTCCTCGCAGGATCAACGGAAGCGGGCGAGTATACCTGTGGCCGAACTGTTCCGGGTCAGTCGCCATGAACAACATTGCACACGATCATCGTGAGAGCAGACTGCATGCCGCAGTGACCTCTCCGGCATGTTCCGCGACGATTTGCCGATAAAGCGCCGCCATGCGTCCGGCCAGTACATCGCACGACCATTCCGCCGCGTATCTGAGCGCCTCGGCGGAGAGTTGCCGCCGCAGCCCCTCGTCATTGAGCAGTCGCGTCAGTGACAAAGCGAAGGCATAAGGATTTCCATCCGGCACCAGAGCCCCGCGCTCCGACCGGAGAATATCCGCCGTTCCCATTTCCGCCAGTGCCACCACCGGGAGGCCCGTCGCCATGGCCTCGAGCAGGACCAGCCCCTGCGTCTCGGTGCGCGAGGCAAAGACGAAGGCATCGGCAGCGGCATAGCACGCCGGCAGTTCGCTTGCCCGGTCGAGATAGCCGATGAAACGGACCCGGTCGCCAAGCCCGCGCTTGTCAACCGCCTGCCGCAATGCCGGCAAGGCCGGACCGTCGCCCGCGATGACCAGCAGCAGGTCGGGAACCCACTCGCTGGCCTGTTCCGCGACATCGAGCAGGAAATCGATGTTCTTTTCATGCGCCACGCGCCCCACGTAAAGCGCCACTCGCTTCGCTTCGTCAATGTCATGGCGAATGCGGAACCAGCTGCGTGCGCCCTCGGTGGGCGTATTCAGCGACACGCCGGTCGGCAGTACGTGCTGCCGTGCCGTAACCCCGTACTCCGTAAGACGGTGGCGCATCGCGGTTGATGGCACTATCACTGCATCCAGCGCATTGCACTGACGCTGCGAAAGCCGGCGAGCCAGCACCTTGAGCCAGCTTGACGGCACCAGCGGCACGTAGTGCGCCAGATACTCCTCGAACAGGGTGTGATAGGTGGCGACGACAGGAACGCGGAAGCGGCGCGCCATCCGCGAGCCCGCGTAGTGGGCAAGGAACGGCGTCTGCACATGAACAAGATCGCCGCCCTCGGAAAGCGCGGCTTCGACTGCCCGGTTCATCGCTCCCCAATGCGCGAGCCGATCCTCGGGGTCACCCGGAACCTGCCGGGCCGGAACACGTCGGATCCATTCCTCTTCTTTCTCGCCACCATACGCCGGCGCCACCAACACAACGTCCACCCCGTGCGCCCGTAACGACTCCCGGTACGTCTGAATCGCTGTCGACACCCCGTTGATGCGGGGAAAGAACACATCGGATACCATCACTACACGCATGCAACCAACTCCCTGGATAACCGCGGCGTTTCCTCGCCGACCTTGACCGGCGGTTCCATACCGCCCCATTGAACGAGTTCCAGCGCTCCGTCCAGATGCTCGACGATAGCGGTACAGCTATCGACCCAGTCGCCACAATTGACGTACGCTGTTCCGTCGTCGGATTCACGGATCACCGCACTGTGGATGTGCCCGCAGATGATGCCGTCCAGCCCACGCTGGCGGGCGGCATGCAGCGCCGACTCCTCGAAATCGAAGATGAACTGCAGTGCCTTCTTGACCCGGCGCTTGGCGTAGCCGGCCAACGACCAGTAGCAGCGCATACCGAAGCGTCGGCGAATCAGTGACAACAGCATGTTCGCGCGAACCAGCAGGTCGTAGGCCACGTCGCCGAGGACGGCAATCCAGCGATGATGGCGGGTGATCTGGTCGAACTCGTCGCCGTGCAGCAACAAAAAGCGCCGGCCGTCGGCCATCGTATGCACGTGCTCGCCGAAAATCTCGATATCGCCGAACGAGATATCGAGATAATCACGCAGCGCTTCGTCATGATTGCCGGGAATAAACACCACTCGCTCGCCTCGGCGCGCGCGGCGCAGGATTTTCTGCACCACGGTATTCTGTTCCGGCGTCCACACGATGCTGCGACGCATCGCCCAGAAATCGACGATGTCGCCAAGAAGAAACAGGTTCTCGGCGCTATAGGTGCGCAGAAAGTCGAGAAGCCGGTCGGCCTGGCACGCCCGCGTGCCCAGATGAATGTCGGAGAGGAAAACGGATCGTACTCTGGTCATGCAGACATGGTGCGATCCAATCGTTACGCGCCGGTGTCATTGCCATTACGTTTTTGTTTTTAGCCCGTCGCGACGATTCGATAGAATAGCCGCTCCCCTCAGACCATCAATCCCAAGAAGAAGCAAACCATGACTCAGACCATGACCCAGGACGAAATGAAGCAGGCAGTTGCCCGCGCCGCTCTTGAATACGTTGTCGAAGGACGCATTGTCGGCGTCGGTACCGGATCCACCGCGCGGATGTTCATCGAAGCTCTCGCCGGCTTGAAAGACCGGATTGCCGGCGCCGTTGCCAGCTCCGAGGACACCCGCCAGCGTCTCGAGGGCCACGGCATCAAGGTTTTCGATCTCAACGAAATCACCGACATGCCGGTATACATCGACGGCGCGGATGAAATCACGCCGGAAATGCACATGATCAAGGGCGGCGGCGGTGCGCTCACGCGCGAGAAGATCGTCGCAGCGGTTGCCGGCAAGTTCATCTGCATCGTCGATGGCACCAAGGTCGTCGACTACCTTGGCCGCTTCCCCCTGCCCGTCGAAGTCATCCCGATGGCCAGCGCCCACGTCGCGCGCGAACTAGCAAAACTCGGCGGCACACCGGTGGTTCGCGAAGGCTTCGTCACTGACAACGGCAACCTCATTCTGGACGTCCAGGGCCTGAAGATCCTCGACCCGGTCGACCTGGAAACACGCATCAACCAGATTGCAGGCGTGGTAACCAACGGCTTGTTCGCGCTCCGTCCTGCCGATGTCTGCCTCATTGGCACACCTGACGGCGTAAAAACGATGACTGCGGACTGAAACAAAACTGTAATCTCGTCCCGCTAGAATTGGCGGGACGCCCCCCCTTACACGCTAGAGCGCCGGAGACAAAGGCATGAACGAGCTGCATACGTCGAAGAATTTCGATCTTGAACTGGAAAGTCTGCGCACCCGAGTGCTGCAGATGGGCGGACTCGCCGAAGAGCAGGTCCGCAAGGCCGTCGACGGGCTGTACAGTAGCGACATTCCTTTGTTGGAGCGCGTCATTAGCGACGACGCGAAGATCAATGAGTTAGAGGTGGAAATCGACGCGCTCTGCAACCAAGTGCTCGTCAAACGCCAGCCCACCGCCATCGACCTGCGCATGGTCGTTTCCGTCATGAAAACCATTGCCGACATCGAACGTGTCGGCGACAAGGCCCGCAAGATCGCCCGTCTCGGCATCTCGATCAACAATCAGAACGGCGGCACACCGGTCAACGTCGAACTGAACCACATGACTGAAACGGCGCTAAAGATGCTCCGACTGTCACTGGACGGATTCGCCCGCCTCGATCTTGCCCTGGTCACCGAAGCCGTTCGCCTCGACGAGCAGGTCAACACCGAGTACCGCGGCATTGCACGCCAACTGATCACCTACATGATGGAAGATCCGCGCACAATCACCCGCTCGCTGGACATCCTGACCATCGCCAAGGCCATCGAGCGCATCGGCGATCACGCGACGAACATCGCAGAATACGTGGTTTACATGATCAAGGGACTCAACGTGCGGCACGCCAGTATCGAGGAAGTCGAAGCGCATTTGAAGGGCGACTGACGCGTCGCCAAAAATAGCGTCGTCTCGTAACATGCAGGACATACGCCTGTAACGGGACGCCGCTATCGTTCCTCCAAGACAACAAAGGAGGAACCATGAACATCCAGGACACACTTACCCCCGGCAGGTTATTGTCGCCACCCAAGACAGGTTCGCGCGACACAACTTTCTCGGTCGGACTAGCCATCAGAGCGTCAGAAATCGAGTCTGCGCAACGGCTCCGTTACCAGGTCTTTGCCGAAGAACTCGGTGCCAGACTGACTTGCCCAGTACCGCGCGTCGACGAGGACATCTACGACCCGTTCTGCCACCATCTCCTCGTCTGCGACAACCGCACTGGCACCGTAGTCGGCACCTACCGCATCCTCTCGCCCAAGAACGCTGGAGCGGTCGGCCAGTATTACACCGAGGGCGAATTCGACATCAGCCGCCTCTCGCACCTTCGGCAAAACATGGTTGAAGTCGGACGTGCCTGCGTGCATCCCGATTACCGGACCGGCGCCACGATTGCCCTGCTCTGGTCCGGTCTCATGCGCTATATGCGCCAGAACGGTTATAGCCACCTGCTCGGCAGCTGCTCCATCAGCATGGCCGACGGCGGACATGCTGCCACCAGCCTCTACGCCCGACTGCAGGAATACATGATTTCGCCGGAATACCGTGTTTTTCCACGCTGCCCGTTACCGATCGAGTCGCTGCGCCACAACGTACCGGCCGCCGTTCCGCCACTGCTCAAAGGCTATCTGCGCGCCGGCGCCTCAATCTGCGGCGCCCCGGCCTGGGATCCCGACTTCAACACCGCCGACCTGCCGCTACTGCTCCCTCTGGCCAACATCGCCGCACGCTACGCACGCCACTTCGTCAAGCGCAACGCCTGAGGCAGTTTGCACAGGAGAGCAACCGGGAGATCAATACACCACTTGCTGCAGTATCTCGCCTGTCTGCTGGACGTAATAGACGATCCGGCTGACCTGGAACGGCACATCGTATTCGACTGTCGTCGTATGCCGGGTCGTCTTCACGACCGGCAACAGCTTTTCGCCGCGGTCATTGACGAAACGATCCTCGGCGACTTTGCCGACGAACAGCACCGAGACGGTTGCACCACGCAACTCCTGTACCTTCTCCTCGGTCACCGGAAGTTCCTGATTGAAGTAGAACTTGTTCCGGTCGAGTTGAAAGCCATCCTGAACGAAAAGGCTGTCGATGGGAATGGCTATGCCATGGATCTCGTGCGTCGTCGCCATTTCGACATCGGGCTCCGCGTTCGCTGAAACGGCACGCTCAGCAGGCAGCACGTGATCGCTGATTGGACACGTCACGTACCCTTCGCGAAAGCCTGACGCCGGACAGCCGTAACCGTTCTTGCCGCCAAAGTGGTAAACCTGCCGCGCTGCGTTGTAACTGGCCGAAAGTCCTACCACCCGGAAGGCGTAGTTGACCTTCGTGCCGATCGGCTTTAGAACCGTTTCCGTATCCGCCGCACGCTCCACGAACTGCGCCAGAGATTCATCCTTCCTCTTCTCAAGCGCGCCTAACTGCTTTTTGAAAATCTCGAAGAAGCGTTTCTCGTCAACTCCCGCGTAGTGTTCCGGCAATCGCCCCTTCCCTTCCACGAAGGGTTGCAGGAGCGGCGCCGTGTCCTTCGGCGGCATTTTCTTCTTTTTCTTGGCCGCCAGTGCCGACGTACTGACAGACACGCCGACAGCCAGCGCCAGAATCGTCACGAAGGCATTTTTTATCATCGTCCCCCCGGGAAAGACTCAGGCTCCGGGCGGAACGTAGCCCTGCACCTGATCGGCGCCCTCACCGAAGAAATGCTTCTCGACCTGTTCCGCAAGATACTTCCGGTGCCCGGCATCGGCCAGATTCAGCCGATTTTCGTTGATGATCATCGTCTGCATGCGAATCCACTGCTGCCAGGCTTCCTTCGAAACGTTCTCGAAAATCCGTTTGCCGAGTTCACCGGGATAGGGAGGGAAATCCAGCCCTTCCGCTTCGCGTCCCAACTTGATGCAATTAACCGTGCGTGCCATAAAAATAACTCCGTCAATAAATGGGTGAATCAAACCGCTCTGCAGGAAATCAACTAGAGCGTCTTGGTAAAAATCTTCGAACGCCGCTGCAGGTTATAAACCAGGCGCTTTTCCTCCGGCAGCTCGGCCAGTGTCTTTTCGACGAAGCCGCGCTCGCGGAACCAGTGCGCCGTGACCGTGGTAAGCACGAACAACTCCTTGATGCCGACCGCCCGCGCACGGGTTTCGATGCGCCGCATCAGCTTCTCGCCGTAGCCCCAGCGCCGGTAATTCGGATGCACTGCCACACAGGCGAGCTCGGCCTGATCGTCCGTATAGGGGTACAGCGCCGCGCACCCGACAATCATCCCGTCGTGCTCGACGACCGAGAACCGCGTGATTTCACGTTCAAGCAGTTCGCGCGAGCGACGCACCAAGGTGCCGTTCTCTTCCAGCGGCTCGATCAACGCAACCAGCCCGGCAATATCGTCGGGACGGGCATCGCGCAGGATCTCCAGTGACTCGCGCGTAACGATCGTTCCGACGCCATCGCGGGAAAAAAGTTCGAGCAGCAGTGTGCCATCCTCGTTGAACCCGATAAGATGCACACGCCCGACGCCGGCCCGGCTCGCCCGCACGGCGCACGGCAGGTAGCGGCGGATGTCTGGCGAAAGACCAGTTCCCTTGGCAATCAGGCGTTCAGCCGCATCGGCCGTGAGTTCGTCGAGCAATTGCCCTTGATCGTCGGTCACACCCTGGCTGTCGGTGAGGAAGATCAGCTTGTCGGCGCCGATGGCATTCGCCGTCGCCTCGGCGACTTCTTCCATCGCCAGGTTGAATATTTCCCCGGTCGGGCTGGCACCGAGACACGACAGGATCACGATGTTGCCGAGTCGCAACTGCGAGCGGATGCCCTCCGCATCGATCTTGCGCACTACGCCGGCATACTGCATGTCGACACCGTCGATCACGCCAACCGGCTTGGCGGTGATGAAGTTGCCGGCAACCACGCGAATCGTGCTGTTGGCCATCGGCGTGTCGGGCAAGCCCTGCGACAACAGGGCGTCGATCTCGATATACACGCTGCCCACCGCATCGATGACGCAATCGAGCGTCGCCGCATCGGTCACCCGGTAGCCGGCATGCGTCTTCGATTCCAATCCCTTCTCGCGCAACTCCTCCTCGATCTGCGGCCTTGCACCATGCACCAGCACCAGGCGCACCCCCAGCGCGGCCAACAGATTCGCGTCGTATGCCAGCGTTCGTGCAAACGGACCGGAAATGGCCTTGCCGCCGAAGGCGATGACAAAGGTCTTGCCGCGGAAGAGGTTGATGTACGGGGCAACCGACCGGAACAGCGAAACGAATTGCGAAGCGCTCAGGGCATCGAACATGGTGACATCAATCCTTCCCGTTTTTCGGTTTCTCGTCAGTCAGCGCCAGCTCCAGGCGCTCGCAGATGGTCTGCAAAATTTTCACGCGCGCGAACGATTTGTCATCGGCCTCGACCAGCGTCCAGGGCGCCGTGCCGGTACTGGTGCGATCAACCATGTCGCACACGGCGGCGTGGTAGGCAGGACGCTTCTCGCGGTTGCGCCAGTCCTCATCGGTAATCTTGAAACGCTTGAACGGAATCTTCTCACGCTCCTTGAAGCGCCTCAATTGTTCCTTGTCACTGATCTGCAGCCAGAATTTGATGACGATCGCACCATCCTCATGCAACTCGTGTTCGAAGTCGTTGATCTCGGTGTACGCACGCAGCCAGTCAGCCTCTGTGCAGAAGCCCTCGACGCGCTCCACGAGCACCCGCCCATACCAGGTCCGGTCGAAGATGGTTACCCGGCCATGCCGCGGTATGTGCCGCCAGAAGCGCCAGAGATAAGGCTGCGCACGCTCTTCCTCCGTTGGCGCGGCCACCGGCACGATCTGGTAACGCCGGGCGTCGAGTGCTGCCGTCACCCGCCGGACGCTGCCGCCCTTGCCCGCGGCATCCGCGCCCTCGAAAGCCAGGATCAGCGAACGGTGGGAAAACGCCGGGTGGCGGACGAGGTCGGCGAGCCGCCCCTGCCACTTGGCCAGTCGCGTCTCGTAGGCTTTCTTTTCCAGCTTTTGGGTCAAATCAAGTACAGTAAGCACATCCAGGCTGTCGGTCTTCTGGACGATCGGCGGCGCCACCGGAAAGCCCTGATCGCGTTTATCCGCCAGCCTCTTCTGCAAGGCATCGAGAATGACCTTGCCGACCGTCAGCGAACGGTAACGATCGTCGGTGCCTTCGATTACGATCCACGGAGCCCAAGGCGTATTGGTCATGCGCAGTATATGCCCGGCGGCTTCCTGCAGCTTGCCGTAGGTCTTCACCCGCGCCCAGCTCTCCTTTGTTACGCGCCAGGCGGTGCGAGGGTCGCTCTCCAGCGCCTTCAGCCGTTGCCGCTGGCCGTCTTTCGAAAGGTGGAACCAGAATTTCAGAACCAGCGCGCCCTCATTGACCAGCATCGCCTCGAAGCGATTGATCTGATCCATCCGCTGGTCGAGGTCACCGCGCGACAACTTGCCGGCAATGCGCTCGGCGATTGGCGAGGAATACCACGAGCCGGCGAAGATGCCGATCCGTCCCTTGGGCGGCAAGGCGCGCCAGAAGCGCCACATGAACGGTCGCTCGCATTCCTCATCGGACGGCGCAGCGAAGGCCAGCGTCGACAGAAAGCGCGGGTCCATCCACTCGTAGAGGACATTGATCGTCTCGCTCTTTCCCGCCCCATCGACCCCGCTGATCAGGATCACAACCGGAAAGCCGCCGTTCTCGCGCAGATCGAACTGAGCATCGAGAAGCGCCTCGCGCAACTTGGGAACTTCGGCTCGAAACGTCTTCTTGTCGATCGCGTGTCCCAGCTCCGCCGACTCAAACATCGCGCGCTCCTCCGAAGTCACCCAAGTCGCCCCACAAACACTGAATCGCCGCCAGCGCGGCAAGTCCCGCCGTTTCCGTGCGCAATACCCGCGGCCCCAGGCGGATACCGGCGAATCCCGCCTTGACGGCCATCGCTTCTTCCTCCGGCGCGAACCCGCCTTCGGGCCCGATCAGCAGTTCGACACGCAGCCCTCCTGTGGGCCGCACCAAGGTCTGCAATGTATTGTCCGATCGCGGATCAAGCATCAAACGCAGAGCGCTGTGGTCGAACGGTCGCCCCAGCCACTGCCGCAGACTTTCCAACTCGCTGATTTCCGGGACGCGATTGCGCCCGCACTGTTCGCAGGCCGATGCTGCCACGGCACGCCAGTGTTCTACACGGCGCCGAGCCCGATCGCCTTCCAGGCGCACCACACTCCGTTGAGAAGCCACTGGAACGATCCGCTGCGCGCCCAACTCGACGGCTTTCTGCACAGTCAAATCCATTTTCTCGCCCGCCTGCAGTGCCTGGACAAGAGTGATCTCGAGCGGTGATTCGCATTCTCTGTCACGCCACGTCTGCATTTCGGCAACCACCTCGTCGCGCCCGCAACGGGCGATCCGCGCCAGGAACTCGCCACCCCGCCCATCGAACAGGATCAGTGCATCGCCTTCACGCAACCGGAGCACCCGGGCGGCATGTCGCGCGGCGCTTTCGGAAAGTGCGACGCACGCCCCCACGGACAGGGTTTCGGGGCTGTAAAATCGGGGCGCATTCATGGCGGCTATTATAGAAGTAACCGCTCATCCACGCTGAGAAAGGAGACCCCCACATGGCTGCCATCAGTCCCCCCGTCTGCGACTTTGGCTGGAAAGCCGCCAACTTTGAATTGAGCGATACAGAGGGAAAACGCTGGACGCTCGAATCGCTGCGCGGCCCCAGCGGCCTGGTCATCATGTTCATCTGCAACCACTGCCCGTATGTCATGTCGGTCATCAACCGCCTGTGTCGCGACATGAAGGAGATACAAGCACTCGGTTTCGGCGTCGCTGCGATCATGAGCAACGACACGGAAACCTATCCCGACGACGCACCGGACAAGATGAAGGTATTGGCCCAGGAATACGGTTTCACCTTCCCCTACCTGTTCGACGCAACCCAGACCGTCGCTCGCACATACGGCGCCGCATGCACCCCGGACTTCTTCGGCTTCAACCGAAACCTCGAACTGCAGTATCGCGGCCGCCTTGATTCCAGCGGCCGAGCACCCGCGACCCCGGAAACCCGCCGCGAACTGGTTGACGCCATGCACCACATCGCCGCGACCGGCAAGGGGCCGACCGAGCAGATAGCGAGCATCGGCTGCTCGATCAAGTGGAAAACACCCTGAAGCGGAACTTGCCAACAACGACGCGGGGCACCTCGGCATCACCGAGATGACTGCAAGCGACTTCTTGCGCGTCGGCCTTCAGCTCAGGTTCCTCGCACCGGCCCAAGGCCTTGAAACGCCGGTATAATTCTCCCCTTTTCGTCCCCCCGGCGACACGTCGCTCCTGATGCTCGTTTTACGCGGATACTCTCGACCTGCACCGCAAGCCACGGCGCTGACCATCGGCAACTTCGATGGCGTCCACCTTGGCCATCGAGCCTTGCTGGCAAGGCTCGAAGCTGTCGCGCACGAAGAACAAGTACTCCCGGCGGCATTGACCTTCGAGCCGCACCCGCGCGAATTTTTCGCTCCGGAATCAGCGCCGGCGCGGTTATCGACCCTGCGTGAAAAGCTCGAAATGCTCGCTGAGGAGGGTGTCGGCCTGGCCTGCGTCTGCCGCTTCAATACCGACTTCGCCCATCTGGAGGCCGAGGAATTCATCGAGAAACTGCTGGTCGACTGCCTGCGGGTAAAACACCTCATTGTCGGCGATGACTTCCGCTTCGGGCAAAAGCGGCGCGGCAACTACGCGATGCTTCAGGAGGCCGGGCGCCGCCACGGTTTCACGCTCGAAGCTGTATCCAGCGTCATGGTCGATGGCGTACGTGTCTCCAGTTCTGCCGTTCGTGCGGCTCTTGCCGATGGGCGCATGGAAGATGCTGCGCGCTTCCTCGGGCGACCCTACGTGATCGACGGCCGTGTGGTACGTGGGCGGCAACTGGGACGACAGCTGGGCGTACCGACCGCCAATATTCGCATCAAACACGCCAATCCCCCGCTGATCGGCGTCTATGCCGTTGAGGTACGCGGACTGACGGACGCACCGCATCAAGGCATCGCCAATATCGGCTTTCGCCCAAGCATCGACCAGGGGAGTAATCCGTTGCTGGAAATTCATCTCTTCGATTTCGACGGAGACATTTACGGCGCCCACCTTTCCGTACGCTTCCTGCACAAGATCAGAGACGAGCTCAAGTTTCCGAGCATCGACGCATTGAAGCAGCAAATTTCCCAGGACCTCGAATCCGCGAGGCAGTATTTCAAGCACTGAGTGACCGCCATGGCTGACTACAAAAGCACCCTGAACCTGACCGATACCTCCTTCCCGATGCGGGGCGATCTCGCCAAGCGCGAGCCGCAGTGGGTCGCAGACTGGCAGAAGAAAAAGCTCTACGAGAAGATCCGCAAGGTCGCCAAGGGCCGCCCGCGCTTCGTCCTGCACGATGGCCCACCCTACGCCAACGGCGACATTCACATCGGACACGCAGTCAACAAGATCCTCAAGGACATCATCATTCGTTCGAAGACGCTGGCCGGATTCGACGCCCCTTACGTGCCCGGCTGGGACTGCCACGGCCTGCCGATCGAGCACCAGATCGAGAAGCTGCACGGCAAGCATATCCCGGGCGACAAGGTGCGCGAACTCTGCCGCGCCTTCGCGAACGAGCAGGTCGAACGGCAGAAGAAGGATTTCATCCGCCTCGGGGTCCTCGGCGAATGGGACAACCCTTACCTGACACTCGCCTTCAAGACCGAGGCCGACGAGATCCGCGCGCTCGGCAAGATTCTGGAGAAAGGCTACCTGTACCAAGGCCTGAAGCCGGTCAATTGGTGTCTTGATTGTGGCTCGGCGCTGGCTGAAGCCGAAGTCGAATACGAAGACAAGACCTCGCACGCCATCGACGTTCCGTTCCAAGTACATCCCAACCACGCCGAAAAAGTTGCGAAGGTGTTCGGCCTCACCCACCTGCGCGGGCCGGCCTTCGCCGTCATCTGGACGACGACGCCCTGGACGCTGCCGGCCAACGAGGCGGTCAGTGCCCATCCCGAATTCACTTATGACCTGATCGAAACGCAAAAAGGGGCGCTGATTCTGGTCCGCGAACTGGCCGAAGACTGTCTCAAGCGCTACGGCCTCGAAGGCACCGTGATCGGCTCGGCAACGGGCCGGGACCTTGAGCACGTTCTGCTCAAGCACCCGTTCTACGAGCGCGACGTCGCCATCATCTGCGGCACGCACGTCACCGTCGAAGCCGGTACCGGCCTCGTCCATACCGCCCCGGCGCACGGCGCCGACGACTACCAGATCGGCCGCGTTTATGGCCTCCCGGTCAACAACCCGGTGGGCGACGACGGCCGTTTCCTGCCAAACACACCGGCACTCTCCGTCTCGCCGCTGGCCGGCAAGACCGTCTGGGAAGCCAACCCGTTGGTATTGCAGGAACTCGAAGCCCGCGACCGCCTGCTCAAGGTCGAAAAAATCCAGCACAGCTACCCGCACTGCTGGCGGCACAAGACACCGATCATCTTCCGCGCCACGACGCAGTGGTTCATCGGCATGGACCACAAGGACAAGGAAGACGCCGCGACACTGCGCTGGATCGCCGAGCGCGCCGTCGACGAAACGCAGTTCTTCCCGGCCTGGGGCCGCGCCCGACTCGAAGCCATGATGAAAACCCGCCCCGACTGGTGCGTCTCGCGCCAACGCAATTGGGGCGTGCCGATCCCCTTCTTCCTGCACAAGGAAACCGGCGCGCTGCACCCGCGCACCGCGGAGCTCATCGAGGAAGTCGCGCTGCGCGTGGAGAAATCCGGCATCGAAGCCTGGTTCTCGCTTGACGCCAAGGAGCTTCTGGGCGATGAAGCCGACCAGTACCGCAAGATGAAGGACACGCTCGACGTGTGGTTCGACTCCGGCGTCACCCACCTTTCGGTGATGCGCGGCTCGCACAAGGAACAAAGCAACTTCCCGGCCGACCTCTACCTCGAGGGCTCCGATCAGCACCGCGGCTGGTTCCAGAGCTCGCTTCTCACGGGCTGCGCCATCGACGGCCGCGCACCGTACAAGTCGCTGCTGACCCACGGTTTCGTCGTCGACGGCAAGGGCCGCAAGATGTCCAAGTCGATGGGCAACGTCATCGCCCCGCAGAAGGTTTCCGACACCCTCGGCGCCGACATCTTGCGTCTATGGGCAGCCGCCACCGACTACTCCGGCGAACTGTCGATCTCCGACGAAATTCTCAAGCGCGTCGTCGAAGCCTACCGCCGTATCCGTAACACGCTGCGCTTCCTGCTGTCCAACACCTCGGACTTCGACGCCACGAAGGACATGCTGCCATTCGAGCAATGGCTCGAGATCGACCGCTACGCGCTGGCCATGACGCGCCAACTGCAGGCGCAGTGCGAGGAAGACTACGGCAAGTACGAATTCCACCGCGTTGTCCAAGCGCTGCAGACGTTCTGCTCGGAAGACCTCGGCGGCTTCTACCTCGACATCCTCAAGGACCGCCTGTACACCACTGCCACCACGTCGAAGGCCCGCCGCTCGGCGCAAAGCGCCCTGTGGCACATCACGCAGACCTTCGTGAAGCTGATGGCACCGATCCTTTCCTTCACCGCGGAAGAAGTCTGGCTGGCGATCAACAACGACACCGACGATTCGATCATGCTGCACACCTGGCAGCCGCTCCCGGTGCTCGCCGACGAAGCGGCGCTGCTCGACAAGTGGAGCAAAATCCGCACGTATCGCGCCGATGTCACCCGCGCACTGGAGGAACTGCGCATAGAAGGCAAGATCGGTTCGTCGCTCCAAGCGGAAGTGACCTTGCACACTGACGGCGAGAAGTTCGACATTCTGAACTCGCTGGCCGACGACCTGCGCTTCGTCTTCATCTGTTCGAAGACAACACTCATCCGCGCCGTCGAAGAGAAAGTCGAGTGCGCTCCGTTGTCGCATGCCAAGTGCGAGCGCTGCTGGCACGTCCGCGAGGACGTTGGCACAGACCCGGCACATCCAGAGATCTGCGGCCGCTGCGCGAGCAACCTGTACGGAGAGGGCGAACCGCGTGCCTGCGCGTAACATCAAGCCTTGGCTGTGGCTGGCCGTGATCATCATCCTGCTCGACCAGCTCAGCAAATGGATCGTCCTCGGCAACCTGCGGCCGGGTGACTCGCACTACGTCGCACCGTTCTGGAACTGGGTGCTCACGTTCAACACGGGCGCGGCATTCAGTTTCCTCTCCGACGCAGGCGGCTGGCAGCGCTGGTTCTTCACCGTGCTGGCGCTCGGTGTCTCGGGCTGGATCGTCTCGCTGCTGCGCAAGCACAGCGGCGCATTCCGTCTCTCGCTCGCGCTCACCCTGGTGCTTGGCGGAGCGCTCGGCAACGTCATCGACCGCATCCGTTTCGGCGCCGTCGTCGATTTCATTCAGTGGCACGCCGCCGGCTACTACTGGCCGGCGTTCAACGTCGCCGATTCGGCGATTACCCTCGGTGCCGTCCTGTTGCTCTGGGACCAATTGTTCGGGAAACCCGACCACGATTAAGTGGTCGAACCTCGACCGAAACATTCAGGCCAGTCATTTCATGGAAATCATCCTCGCCAACCCGCGTGGTTTTTGCGCCGGCGTCGAACGCGCCATCGCCATCGTCGAACGCGCCATTGAGAAATTCGGCGCACCGATCTATGTCCGGCACGAAGTCGTGCACAACAAATTCGTCTGCGACAACCTGCGAGACAAGGGCGCCATTTTCGTCGACGAACTGGAAGATGTTCCGTCGGGCGCGACGGTCATTTTCAGCGCCCACGGTGTCTCAAAATCCGTCCGCGCAGAAGCCGAGCAACGCGGCCTGCGCATTTTTGACGCCACCTGCCCGCTGGTAACCAAGGTGCACAACCAGGTCGCCCGGATGCGTAATGAAGGACGCGAGATCATCATGATCGGTCACAAGGGCCACCCTGAAGTCGAGGG
>QKII01000361.1 GCA_003249625.1 Propionivibrio sp.
GCACCAAATCACCGTATAGTTGCCTTATGGATTTGATCAAGGCAAGGAATCAATGGCCGGTCTGTTAGACATCCGAGATGCTGTCCAGCAGATATCGGAGGCGATCGCAAGTGTTCTAGATATCGATGTCATCATTTCGGACGCCGATTATCAATTGGTCGGTGACACCAAGAAGCACTACAAATTCGACGTCAAAGAAATCAAGGATACCTACGTCATCGGCAACGTCATCAAGACGGGTATAACGCAGGTTGTCAGCGGCAAAGAGGCGAGCGAGCCGTGTTCGTCCTGCAAAATCCAAGACAACTGCAACCTTCAGGCGATGATATGCGTACCCATCCACTATACGGGAAGGCGTGTCGGTGCGATTGGGCTGATTGCGATAACGGAATCGTCAAGAACCCGCCTGCTGGAAAACCAGAAAAATCTGATCGAGTTTACCGAGCGCATGTCTGAGCTCATTGTCAGCAAGCTTCTGGAGAAGGAAGCGACGACCAAGCTGACTGTAGCCCGGAACCAGTTGATCTCCATCATGGATTCAATCGACGAGGGAATCGCTGCTGCTGACGAGAACGGGCGCATCGTTTACGTAAATTCGGTACTCGAAGCAATTCTAAACAATACCCAAGTCCCTCTGATCGAAAAAAACGTCGCCGACGTATTTCCCACACCTTACATCGGCGCCCTGATCGACAAAGGGACTGAATTCAACAACATAGAGCTTCGTATCAGCAGCCCCGATCTTGAAGTGCACTCCCTGATTTCGGGGCGGCCAGTCGTTCTGGAGGATCGAAACGCAGGTTCCATCATCGTGTTAAAAAAAATGGAGGACGTATACAAGGTCATCAACAACCTGACCAACGCCTCCCTCGCCACGTCGTTCGAACAGATTGTAGGCGACAGCCCGGCAATGATCCGGACCAAGGAGACAGCAATCCGGGTTGCGGCTGGAGACTCGACCATCCTCATCACCGGTGAGAGCGGCACCGGCAAGGAGTTGTTCGCCCGCGCCATCCACCACAGTAGCCCGCGAAGCAAGAACCCATTCATCGCGATCAACTGCGCCGCCATGCCGGAATCGCTGATCGAAAGCGAGCTGTTTGGATATGAAGATGGTTCGTTTACTGGCGCCACACGAGGTGGCCGACCCGGAAAATTCCAACTGGCGCATGGAGGAACCATTTTCCTCGATGAGATTGGTGACATGCCGCTTCATTTGCAGCCCAAGCTACTGCGTGTTCTCCAGGAAAAGACCGTCGAAAAACTGGGGGGCCACAAAAGCGTCTCGATCGATGTCCGACTGATTGCGGCAACCAACAAAGATCTCGAGGAAATGGTCGATCGCGGCGAATTTCGTGAGGATCTCTATTACCGAATCAATGTCATCCCGTTGCACATTCCTCCGCTCCGTAACCGTCCGGGCGACGTGCGCCTGCTGATGTCGTCGCTGCTTAGGCAATACAACGTGAAACTGAACAAGAAGATCAAGGGATTCACGGCCGATGCCGAGAATGTGTTACTGGCTTACCGCTGGAAAGGCAATGTGAGAGAACTCGCCAACGTGGTCGAATACGCCATAAACATGGAACCTACTGCGTATATCACCACGAACAGCCTACCGTTCAAGATTCGCGAAAGAGGCGAAGATGTATCGCAGCACGAATCCGTCTCGACAATCCGGCTGGCTGAAAAGGAACTCATCCGCAGCGTACTCTCGGACTTCGGATCATCCGTTTCGGCAAAGCGTCGCGCGGCTGAAGCCTTGGGCATCAGCCTCTCGACGCTCTACCGGAAACTGAAGGAAATGGATCTCGACCGGGCCTAGGCTCAGGCAGCGTGGCCACCCAAGTAGGCCGCTCGAACCCGAGCGTCATTCGACAAATCGGCGCTTCTTCCTTCGATGACAATACGCCCGCCATCCATTACATACGCATAATCCGCCACACGCAGGGCCGCCCGTGCATTCTGCTCCACCAGAAGCACAGAATGCCCTTCGGTACGAATAAGGCTGATCAGGTCGAAGATCTGGCGCACAATCTTTGGCGCCAGACCGAGTGACGGCTCGTCCATCAAAAGCAGCTTCGGACGGCACATCAAGGCGCGCGCGATGCAAAGCATCTGCTGCTCCCCCCCCGACAAGGTGCCCGCTTTCTGCCGGTAACGGTCGCGCAGGATAGCAAAACGCTGTAATTGTTTTTCCTCCTCCTCGGCTAGTTCTTGCGGACTAAGCCCGACCCCGCCGATTCGCAGGTTTTCGGCGATCGTCATCGAAGAAAAAATCTGGCGCCCCTCCGGGGCCTGTGCGAGCCCAGCAGCGACGATCCGATGCGACGGCCAGTTCGTAATATCTGTCCCGTCGAAGCGGATGCAACCCGCCGTACTCCGATATACGCCGGACACCGCCCTCATCAGAGTCGTCTTGCCGACGCCGTTGCTTCCGAGCACAGTTACGATACCTCCCGCGGGAACGTGGAGTGAAACCCCGTCAAGGATCGTCTGCTCACCCATGCGCACGCACAAATCATTGATTTCGATAAGATTCGAAGTGCTCATGCCGCTTCCTCTTCGCTTCCCAGATAGGCCTCCAACACTACCGGATCGTTCGACACTTCTTGCGGGGTACCATCGGCAATCTTCCGCCCGGAGGCCATCACCATCACCCGTTCGCACAGCGTCATGACAAAATTCATATCGTGTTCCACCAGCAGGATGCTCAGCCCTTCGCCGGAAAGCTTAAGTACGAATTCGGCGAGTTGCGCGGTCTCGGTATCGTTCAGTCCAGCCGCCGGTTCGTCGAGAATCAGCAGCCGCGGTGACAACGCCAGGGCCCTGGCAATTTCCAGGTATTTGCGCTTCCCATACGACAGATTGGCAGCCAGTTCCGACGCCTGATCCTGCAAACCAGTCTGTTCCAGTGCATCCCAAGTACGCCGCCCAATGTCATTAGCGTAATTCGCTTGCTTCGTCAGGGCAGCAAATGGCGAGTGCCCCAAAGCACCGAGCGCACCGATCGAGACATTATCGAAAACACTCAGATTCGGCATCACGCGCAGATTCTGAAAGGTTCTGGCGATACCGAGACGAGCCACCCGATAAGCCTTCAGCGAAGAGATATCTGAATCATCAAAATAGACGGCCCCGGACGACAAGGGGGTGAAACAGGTAATGAGATTGAACAGCGTCGTCTTCCCGGCTCCGTTCGGTCCAATCAGACCGACGCGCTCGCCGCGATTTACATGGCCGGAAAAATCTTCGACTGCGTGCAGGCCCCCAAAATAGCGGCTTGCGTTCTTTATTTCGAGCAAAGGGGTCATTGGCGCCATCCCAGATTCAAAGTCCTATCCCATGCAAGTCCAAATTGCCTGCGCATAACGGACAACACCGACGTCTCACCGAGCAGGCCGCGTGGCAAGAACAAGATCGAGAAGAACATCACGGCACCGACCACGATCATGCGATAGTCCCCTATCGGCCTGAGAACTTCGGGCAATCCAAGCAAGATCACAGCCCCCAGAACTGCGCCGGGAATACTGCCCAAACCACCGACCACCATCATCGCCAGGATCAGAATCGACTCCGAAAAACGAAAATCGCCGGGCGAAATGTAGCCCGTCGTGTGTGCCCACAACCCTCCCGCGACACCGGCAAAGAAACAGGCGAACGCGAAAGATTGTATTTTCAGCCCGACCACGTTAAGCCCCATTGACGCCGCACATTGGTCATCTTCGCGCACTGCCCGCAACGCGTTCCCATAGTAAGAATGTGTCAGGCGCCCAAGTACCATTGCGGCCAGCAGAGCGATGATCGCCACAGCGTAATAATGGGTGATGTCCGACGCCGAAAACAGCCCCTCAAGCGAGATTCCCGGAATCGCGGAGATCCCCATCGGGCCCCTCGTGAAGCCAACCCAATTGAGCAACGTCACGTGAATGATCTCGCCCAGGCCCAGCGTGGCTACGGCAAAATAAATTCCGATCAGGCGCATGGTCGGCAAGGCCAGAAGAATGCCGAATACCGCGGTCACCGCACCCGCTGCTGGGAGCGTCAGGAAGAAAGGCCAATGCAACTTGGTGGCAAGCAGTGCCGTCGTGTAAGCGCCGATACCGTAAAAGCCGGCGTGTCCCAACGACATCAGCCCTGTCGTACCGGTAATCAGGTTAGCGCTCATCGTCAGAATTGAGAACACGCCGATGGTGGTCATGACGCGAAACCAGTATCCGCCGCCAACGGCCGACAGGATGCCGGGCAACACCAGCAACACTGCAACGAGAAGAATCGAAATGGAAATAATTCTGCGCATGATCAGACACGCTCCCTACCGCCGCCAAACAATCCGGTCGGAAAAAAAACGAGGGTTATGACAAGGAACAGATAAGCCACCAGGTCACCCCACCCCTGGGCAAAAAAGCTGGTCGTGATTGCCTCTGCCATTCCCAGGATCAGTGCACACACTACGGCTCCTCCGATCGACGAAAGCCCACCCATGACCATCGCGACGAATGCCTTGACACCCGGAGCAAACCCCATCGCTGGAAAGATTGCGCCCTGATACAACCCGACGATCAAACCGGCAATCGCTCCCAGTGTCGAACCAATGACGAACGTGGCGATGATCGTCCGCTCCGTATTGATGCCCACGTAGGCGGCGCCCGTCGGATTGTTTGCCACGGCTCGGATGGAAAGCCCGACGCGCGTGTGTTTAAGCAGCCACTGCAATCCCCCGAGCATTACGATCGATAGACCAAAGATCAGGAACTGCCCGTTGGCGAAATTGAGCGGACCGATCTCAATCGGCTTGAGGAGAAGGTAGTCCTGCGGGATCGATTGCATGTTCGAACCGAAGATCTTTTCCGCGAGCTCGCGTACGATGATCGACACCGCCAGCGACGACAGCAAGGTCGCTTCGCGAATGGCCTTCGACTTCAAAGAAGCCTCGTCGCGAAAACGACGGAACGGACGGAAGGCGATGCGTTCGAGCCCGAAACCGGCAAGAGCGCCGAAAGCGAGGGCAACAAGGATGACGACAAACAGCGGCGGGGCGAACTGGGTGATCGCCAACAATCCGCCAAATGCACCAATCATATAAACCTCGCCATGTGCGAAGTTCACCACGTTGAGCACGCCAAAAATCAGCGTAAAGCCGATGGCCATAAGTGCATAGATCAGGCCGATCGACAATCCGTTAACCAGCTGCTGGACAAAAAACACGTCGAACATAAGGGACTCCTGGCTGGCCTTGCGGCCAGCCGGTTTTCTTGCTGTTGTTTTCTGAACTACTTGACTGAAACGAACTTGCCGTCCTGAACCTGCAGCTTGCTCAGCAGTTTGATCGGCTCGCGCGTGGCCGGGTCAAAGCTTGTCATACCGGTGACGCCGGGAAAATCTTTGGTTGCCGCCAGCGCATCGCGAACCTTCGCGCGAGTGGCGTTCGCTCCGCCAGCCGCTACCACCGCATTCAGCATGATATTGGTGGCGTCGTATGCCTGTGCGGCAAACTGCTGCGGTTTGCTGTTATAACGCGCTTCATAGTTTTTGACGAAAGCGGCGACATGTGGCTCAGTGCTTTCCACCACGAAAGTGGAGGTCAGGAAGACACCGTTGGCCGCCGGCCCAGCCAGTTCAAGCAACTTCTTCTCATAGAGGGACGACGTTGCAAATACCTGTTGCTTCAATCCCATCTGCACTTTCTGTTGCAGAAACGCTGAACCATCCTCGTAGAACGCTCCGACAAAGATCGCCTCGGGCTGGCTACGTGCGATCTTCGTCAGGATAGAACGGAAATCGCGCGTTCCGGGATTGAAGAATTCGACATCAGTAACCGTCCCTCCAAGTTGCTTGAATCCCTGGACGAAATTTCCCGCCGCCGATTGGCCCCAGTCGTTCTGGATAGCAACCACGGCAACTTTCTTGGCTCCTTTGTCAAAAGCCCATTTAGCGATCAGCGGCCCTTCGTAGGCTTGCGTATTGATATTGCGGAACTGATATTCGCTGATCTTCACGTAATCGGGGTGAGATGCAGTCTGCGAAAGTTGCGGCATTTTCGTTTGCGCATACACCTGTCCGGCAGCCATCGACACGGTCGAATTGAAGTCACCAATCACGCCGACGATGCTGGCATCATCGGAAAACTTACGCGCGATATTCACCCCCTCTTTTGCATCACTCTTGCTGTCTTCAAACTTGAGTTGAATCGTCACGCCAGGAAGTCGTCCCGACTTGTTGAACTCATCGACAGCAAGCGTTGCCGAGTTCCGGAATACAGTTCCGTACTGCGCATTTTCTCCGCTCAGCGGTGCCTGATAGCCGATAGCAACCGTCTTACTCTGAGCCCCGACACCACTAGAGAGCGCGGTCACAAAAATGGCTGTAAGCAGCGTCTTATATTGCTTCAGTTTGCTCATGGTTTCATTC
>QKII01000365.1 GCA_003249625.1 Propionivibrio sp.
GCCGCAAAAGCCATTGCACGTGACGTTCCCGTTACTCTGCGGGTCGTCGGCCGTGCCGAAGCTTTCGAGAGCGTTACCATCAAGTCACGGGTCGACGGCCAGGTCGCCAACGTTCTTTTCACCGAGGGGCAGCATGTCAGCCAAGGGGACGTGCTGATTCGTCTCGACCCCACCGATTTCTCGGCGCGCCTGCAGCAAGCTGAGGCCACCGCCGCCCGCGATGAGGCGCTGATCGCAAAAATGCGCGCGGATACGGCACGATATTCGGCATTGAAAGAGCGCAATTTCGTCTCCGAAGAGAAAGTTAACGACGTCCGCACCAACGAAGCGGCCGCGATGGCCAATCTTCGGGCCAGCAAGGCCGCCGCCGAAATCGCGCGCCTGCAACTCTCCTATGCGACCATCCGCGCACCGATCGCCGGCATCGTCGGCGCCCGGCTGGTTTTCCCCGGCTCTGCCGTCAAGGCAAACGACGTCACGCTCGCCGTCGTCAATCGTGTCCAGCCACTGCTCGTCAATTTCGCCGTACCGGAAAAACACTTGCCAAGGCTGCGCGCCGGCAAACAGGGGGGATCGCTGAAGGTTGTCATTACCGAGCCGGGAAACGAGTCACAACATCATGAAGGCAGCGTACGTTTCATCGACAATACCGTCGACACGGGCACAGGAACGATCCAACTGAAGGCCGAGCTCTCCAATCGAGAGGAAAAACTACTGCCCGGCCAATTCCTCAACGTCGCTCTGATCCTCGATACACTCAGGAATGCAGTCTGTGTCCCGGATAATGCCGTTCAGCAAGGCGCCGACGGCAATTTCCTCTATGCACTAAAAGAGGATGGCAGCGTCGAAATGCGACACATCGAGGTACTGGCGTCGGCGGCCGGATTAACCGCAATCGGTGGAGAAATCAAAGCCGGGGAAACAGTAATCACCGATGGGCATTTGCGTCTGGTGCCTGGAGCCAGGGTGAAGGTCAAGGACGAAGCGTCCGGCACTAAAGCAGCCAAAAAATAGGGCAAACCGCCATGCATCTGCCGGAACTCTGCATCCGCCGCCCGGTAATGACCACGCTGCTGATGGCGGCGTTCATCATTTTTGGCCTGATCGCCTACCGTGCCCTGCCGGTTTCTGAACTGCCCAATGTTGATTTCCCGACCATTTCGGTGACTGCCCGATTACCCGGCGCTTCGCCGGAGACGATGGCTGCGGCGGTAGCCACGCCGCTTGAAGGTCAGTTTTCCACGATTGCCGGGCTGGAGTCGCTCAGTTCGACGAGTGCCCAGGGCAGCACCTCGATTACCCTGCAATTTTCGCTCGACCGCAATATTGACGCCGCGGCGCAGGATGTGCAGTCGGCAATCGCCTCGGCACAGCGCAAGCTGCCGTCGGACATGTCCAGCCCACCATCATTCCGCAAGGTTAACCCGGCAGACTCGGCGATCTTCTACGTCGCGCTGAGTTCAACAACGCTGCCGCTGGCGGTGGTCAATGAATACGCCGAAACGCAATTGGCGCAGCGCCTGTCGACAGTCGCCGGAGTCGCCCAGGTACTGGTCTTCGGCTCACAGAAGTACGCGGTACGGATCCAGGCCAACCCCGATCAGCTCGCTGCCCGCAACATGGGGATCGACGAGCTGCGGCAAGCCATCGCGCAAGCCAACGTCAACCAGCCGCTAGGCCAACTGGATGGGCACCACCAGGCTTTCGCGATCAAGGATAACGGGCAGCTCACGACGGCTGCCGCCTATCGTCCGCTGATCGTGGCTTGGCGCAACGGCGCCCCGGTGCGCCTGGAAGAAGTCGCTACGCCGGTCGACGGCGTAGAAAACGCCCGCATCGCAGCCTGGAACGTCGATAAACGAGCCATCGTCCTGGCCATTCAGCGCCAGCCCGGCGCCAACACCATCAACACGGTGGAATCGGTCAAGCACATGCTGCCGAGCTTCCAGGCCAGCCTGCCGGCCTCGATCAGTATGACGACACTCTACGATCGCAGCCTCTCGATCAGCGAATCTATCGTCGACGTGCAATTCACCCTGCTGCTCGCAGGTTTCCTAGTCATTCTGGTCATTCTCCTGTTTCTCCGCAACCTGTCGGCCACCGTCATCCCCGCACTGGCCTTGCCGATCTCGGTCGTCGGCACGTTCGCAGTGATGCATGCGCTGGGCTATAGCCTCGACAACCTGTCACTTCTGGCGCTAACCCTCGCCGTCGGCTTCGTCGTTGACGACGCCATTGTCATGCTTGAAAACATCGTCCGGCATATTGAACTGGGCGAGACGCCGCTGCAAGCCGCGATCAAAGGCTCGAGGGAAATCGGTTTCACGATCGTCTCGATGACCGTCTCGCTGGTTGCTGTATTCATCCCGGTGATGTTCATGAGCGGCATCGTCGGGCGTCTGCTTCACGAATTCGCCGTCACCATCTGCGTAGCGATTCTCGTATCCGGCATCGTTTCCCTGACCCTCACGCCCATGCTTTGCAGTCGCTACCTGAAACACTCGGCAAGCGAAGCACACGGCCGCGTCTTCCGAGCCTTTGAGTGCTTCTTCGATCTGCTGCTGGCGGGCTACGAAAAGACACTGCGTCTGGCAATGAGCCATCCGCGCACGGTAATTCTCGGCTTCGTCCTCTCGGTCGTTTTCAGCGGCCTGCTTTTCGTCCAGATACCCAAAGGGTTCCTGCCCAGCGGCGACAGTGGACAGATCACGGCCACCACCCAGGGCGCGCAGGACATCTCCTTCGCCGCGATGGTGGAAAAACAGCGTGCGGTCGCTGCTATCGTCGCAAAAGATCCGAACATCCGCTCTTTCATGTCGTCGGTCGGAGCGACCAATTCTCGCCCGACGATGAACACCGGTTCGCTCAGCATCGTGCTCAAACCTCGCCACGAGCGGGAACTCTCCGCGGATGAAATCATCCAGCAGTTGCGTCCGAAACTGGCGGCGATTCCTGGCATGCGCGTTTTCATGCAGAACCCGCCGGCCATTCGCATCGGTGGCCAGGTCACCTCTGCGCAGTATCAGTACACGCTGCAAAGCACCGATCTCGACGAACTCTACCAATGGACGGACACGCTGCTTCGGCAGATCCGCCAGCTACCCGGCTTCGTCGATGTCACCAGCAACCTCAACAACCGCAACCCCGTGGTCGCCCTTGATGTCGACCGCGACAAGATTGCCGTGCTCGGGCTCACCTTCGGCCAAGTCGAGGATGCTTTGCAGAACGCCTTCAGCGCGCGGCAGATTTCTACGATCTACGGCACGGCGAGCCAGTATCAGGTCATCCTCGAGGTCGCTCCGGAATACCAGCTCGACCCATCAAAGCTGTCCCGACTGTACGTTCGCGCTTCCGGCGGCAAGCTCGTGCCGCTGGATACGGTCACGCGCCTCACACGCCGCACGCAGGCGCTAACGATCAGCCATCAGGGGCAACTTCCCTCCGTTACGATCTCGTTCAACCTGCTTCCGGGCGTTTCCCTGGGGGACGCCGTCAACCGCCTCAGAGCGCTGGAACGGGAAATACGCCTGCCGGCAACGCTCAACACCAGCCTGCAAGGAACCGCCCAAGCGTTTCAATCGTCCCTGCAGGGACTCGGCCTCCTGCTGCTGATCGCCGTACTGGTCGTCTACATCGTGCTCGGCATTCTTTACGAAAGCTTCATTCATCCGCTCACCATTCTTTCCGGCCTTCCGTCCGCCGCGCTCGGTGCGTTAATCACGCTGATGCTCTTTGGCATTGATCTCAACCTCTACGCCTTCGTCGGTGTCATCATGCTGATCGGTATCGTCAAGAAGAACGCGATCATGATGATCGACTTCGCCCTCGAACGACAGCGCAGCGAGGGCTCGCCCGCATTTGACGCCATATTCAAGGCCTGCCTGATCCGCTTCCGCCCGATCATGATGACCACGATGGCCGCGCTGGTCGGCACCCTGCCAATCGCCCTTGCCATAGGCGCCGGTGCCGAAGTACGCCAACCGCTCGGCATCGCTGTCGTCGGTGGGCTGGTCGTCTCGCAGTTTCTGACGCTGTATCTGACGCCGGTGGTCTATCTCTATCTCGACCGGCTGACGCGACGCGAACAAGCGGCACACGTCACCACCGAACCTGTCTGAGCAAAAATGGCCGAACGTATCCCTCCTCCCGCCGGCTTGCGCGTCGATAAATGGCTGTGGGCTGCGCGCTTCTTCAAGACACGTTCGCTGGCCACCGAAGCCATCCACGGCGGACACGTGCGTCTCAACGGTAGCCCGGTCAAACCGGCCCGCGACCTGCGCCTTGGCGACACAGTGGATATCACGGTCGGCCACCAGCACTGGACTGTCGTGGTTCGTGGACTCAACGAGCAGCGCCGACCGGCGAGCGAAGCGCAGATGCTCTACGAAGAAACCGAAGCAAGCCGTAGCCGGCGCGAAACCGTCCGCGAAGCCCAACGGCTCGCGCCCTCTCCCGGAAGCGAACTGCGCGGGAGGCCCACCAAGAAGGCACGGCGCCAGATTCACGGCTTCAACGAACGCTACTGAGCCGAGCGCTCGTCACCTCGGCCGGAGGCCGATTGGATTAACATAGCGCGGCTTTTCCCCAAAACGCTTTCGTGAGGAACGACCATGGCCGCCACCGCTTCTGACAACGCCCTGCTGTTGATCGACTTCATCAACGAAATCGTCCATCCGGACGGCAAAGTCGCCGGCAAAGGTTACGCCGATTTCGACGCACGCAACTGCTCGCTCGACCGGGCCGGCGCCCTGTTGCGGCACGCGCGGCGGGCAGAAATGGCGGTAATACACGTTGGCGTGGCATTCTCCACCGACTACAAGGAACAACCCGAAGCCTCGCCCGTGTTTGGCGGAGCCAAACGTTTTGGTGTATTGCAGCGCGACACCTGGGCGACCGATTTCCACGTCAAGGTTGCACCGCTCGCCAGCGAAGCCTCACTAGTCAAACACCGCGTCAGCGCCTTCTTTGGCACGCCGCTCGAACTCCTGCTGCGCACTTACGGCGTCAGCAACCTGTTCATCGCCGGCTGCGCCACTGACATGGCGGTGCAAACAGCCGCCCGCGATGCTCATGACCGCGATTTCGCCTGCCATGTCCTGGGGGACTGCTGCATCGCGGCCAACGACGATGACCACGACCAGACCTTGCGCATGCTGACCAAGGTTGCCAGCGTACTGACACTCGAGGAATTCGTCGCCCGTTAACCCTCCCGAATCCAGAAGCGCCAGTCATGCGGCCGCAGGCCGCATGACTACTCAAAGCACGTAGCGCGACAGATCTTCGTTGCGAGAGAGTTCCGTCAGCCGGGCGTCGACGTATGCCGCGTCGATCATCACTGTTTCCGCTCCCTTGTTTCCGGCACTGAACGAAACCTCTTCGAGCAAACGTTCCATCACCGTGTAGAGGCGGCGGGCGCCAATATTCTCGGTACGCTCGTTGACCGACCATGCCACTTCGGCCAGACGCTGGATGCCTTCGGTGGTGAATGTGAGGGTAACTCCTTCTGTCGCCAGCAAGGCCTCGTACTGCATGGTCAGGCACGCATCGGTCTGCGTCAGGATGCGCTCGAAATCGGCAACCGACAGTGAATCGAGTTCGACCCGGATCGGGAAGCGCCCTTGCAGCTCCGGGATCAGATCGGAAGGTTTTGCCAGATGGAAAGCGCCGCTGGCGATGAACAGGATGTGATCGGTGCGAATCATGCCGTATTTGGTCGAAACGGTTGTCCCTTCGACCAGCGGCAGCAGATCACGCTGCACCCCTTGGCGCGAGACATCCGCGCCGTGCGCATCGCTGCGCGCAGTGATTTTGTCGATTTCGTCGAGGAAAACGATGCCGTTCTGCTCGACGTTGCGCACCGCGTCCAGCTTCACTTCCTCGTCATTGACCAGCTTTCCCGCTTCTTCATCGATCAACAGGCGACGCGCCTCAGTAATCTTGAGCTTGCGCGACTTCTTGCGCCCCCCGCCCATATTCTGGAACATCCCCTGAATTTGCGAGGTTAACTCTTCCATCCCGGGCGGCGCGAAAATCTCGGCCTGCAATGGTGCTCCGGCCACCTCGATTTCGATTTCCTTGTCGTCGAACTCGCCCTCGCGCAGTTTCTTGCGGAATTTCTGCCGCGTCGCGTTTTCATCGGAGCTCTGCGTCTCGTTGTAGAAGCCACCACGGGCTGGCGGCAGCAACGCGTCGAGGATGCGATCTTCGGCGGCGTCCTCTGCGCGCATCCGAACCCCCTTCATGGCCTGCTCGCGACCGTTCTTTATGGCGATCTCGGCCAAGTCGCGAATGATCGTCTCGACATCGCGGCCAACGTAACCGACCTCGGTGAATTTTGTCGCCTCGACTTTTATGAACGGAGCATTCGCCAGGCGCGCCAGACGCCGGGCGATCTCCGTCTTGCCGACACCC
>QKII01000052.1 GCA_003249625.1 Propionivibrio sp.
GCTGGCCTTCTTCGACCAGTACCGCAACGCCGTTCTGCCGGCCAACCTGCTGCAGGCACAGCGCGATTACTTCGGGGCGCATACCTACGAGCGTATCGACCGGCCGCGCGGCGAGTTTTTCCATACCAACTGGACCGGCAAGGGCGGCACGACAGCGTCAAGTACCTATAACGTCTGACGCTCTTCACCGGCACAAACGAAACGGGGCGCGTATTTCATCGCGCCCCGTTTCGTTTTCTTGGAGGCCTACGCCCGGAAACGGGCGATCCGCGATGTCGCCAGGTCGATCTTCTCGTTGGCAATGACGCCCGGGAATCCTTTCTCGACGAAGATACGGCGCATGTCGTCGACCATCGTCTGGCCCATGCCGCGCAGCGAGACGACCGAGTAGCCTCCAAGGTGCGGCGTGACGATCACGTTGCGCGTCGCCAGCAGGATATGGTCGGCGCCGATCGGTTCGCCTTCGACGACGTCCGTGGCGTAGCCGCTGATCTTCCCGGATTCGAGCGCGGCAATCAGGTCGGCCTGGATGAAGAGTTCGCCGCGGCAGGTATTGACCAGGAGCGCCCCGTCGTTCATTGCGGCGAGTTGTTTCGCGGTGAACATGCGCGAGGTTTCGCTGGTCAGCGGGCAGTGCAGCGAGATGATCGCGCTCTCGGCCAGCAGTTCATCGAATTCGACCTTCGTGGCATTGCGGGCGGCGATTTCCTCTGCGCTCACGTAGGGGTCGTAGGCAATCACGTTGGCCTGAAAACCGTGTTTCAGGATGCGCGCCACCGTCCCGCCGATCGCCCCGATGCCCACCAGCCCGATGGTTGCGCCCTTGAAGTCGACGCCGAGCGCGATTTTTGCGCGCTTGGCCCACTGTCCTGCCTTGACGATGTCGCAGCCTTCCACGATGCGTCGCGCCGAGGCGTTCATCAAGCCGATCGCCATCTGCGCCACCGATTCGCGTTCGACTTCGGGGCCGACCTTGGAGACGGCGATGCCGAGTTCGCTGCAGGTGTTGAGGTCGACGTTGTCACAGCCGACGCCGTGTCGCGCGAGCAGTTGCAGCTTCGGCAGGCCGAGCAGTACCTCGCGCGTGTAGACCGGGGTGACGCTGGCGATGATGCCGTCGGCGTCGCTCAGCTTCTCGTGGAACACCGAGGACGGCGCGTCGTTGGGGATCTCCACCCGGACCAGTTGCGCGAACTGCTCCAGGCTGCGCAGATGCTCGGGGTAGGAGATCCCGAACGAGCTCGAGTTGACGATGGCGATGATCGGTTTCTTGTCTGTCATGGTGGTTCCTCGTAAGGTCCGTGGAGTTGCCCTTCGTTACCAGCCTTCGCGCACCAGCGGCAGTGGCCGTGCCGCGTGTTTTGTCTTGAAACGCTTGATCGGACCGAGGCCGCGCCGGGCCAGCAGGGGCTCGCGTAGCGAATCACGCATGCTGAAGTAGCGGTCGGCGATTTCCTCGTAGATGTGCACGTTTTTCTCTATCGGCTCGACAATGCGGGCGCCGCTCATGATCTGCCGCGAGGCGGCCAGCAGGTCGTCGCCCTCGCCGTGGCGGGCCAGGCTGGCAGCGCCGATGATGCCCATTTCCGGGTTCTGTGTGAGGCAGATCGGCAGGTTCAGCGTGTCGGCCATGATCTGCATCCAGGGCAG
>QKII01000039.1 GCA_003249625.1 Propionivibrio sp.
GTAGTAGTGATGAAGCCGCTGTAATGGTGGTGGAGCGAAGGGGCTGCGTCATCCCGGCATTGTGTGACGTCAACCGCAAACGCGGGAGGAACGTGGCTCAATGACCAAGCCTTATAACATTCCCAAAGCGCTTGTCTGGGAAGCATATTTGAGTGTGAAAGCCAATGGAGGATCAGCGGGAATCGATCAGGAATCCCTTGGACAATTCGAGGAAAACTTGAGCAACAATCTTTACAAGCTCTGGAATCGTCTGTGTTCTGGGAGCTACTTTCCGCCGCCGGTGAAAGGCGTCCCAATCCCTAAGAAATCTGGCGGGGTTCGCATGCTGGGAGTGCCGACGGTGGCGGACAGGGTGGCGCAAACAGTGGTCAAGCAACTGCTGGAACCGGTCATTGACCCGGTCTTCCACGCCAACTCCTACGGCTATCGTCCCGGGCGCTCGGCGCACGATGCGATTGCCATGGTCAGGCGTCGAAGCTGGGAATATGACTGGGTGGTTGAGTTCGATATCAAAGGTTTATTCGACAATATCGACCACGAGCTGCTGCTGCGCGCGCTCAGGAAGCACTGTCAGACGCCATGGGTGTTGCTGTATGTCGAGCGTTGGCTGAAAGCGCCAATGCAAATGCCGGACGGCGTGCTTGTGGCGAGGACACGTGGCACCCCGCAAGGCGGTGTTGTTAGTCCGTTGCTGGCCAACTTGTTTCTTCACTACGCCTTCGACAGCTGGGTAGGCCGTCATCTTCGGAGCGTGCGGTTCTGCCGCTATGCCGATGATGGTGTGATGCACTGCCGGAGTCTGGCGCAGGCGCAGTTTGCTCTGGACAAGGTTGGCGAGCGGTTTCGTCAGTGCGGACTTGAACTGCATCCCGAGAAAACCCGGATCGTGTACTGCAAAGATGTCAATCGGCAAGGGGATTTCCCCTGCGTGCAATTCACGTTTCTTGGCTATACCTTTCGGCCGCGTAAAGCTGTGGATAAGTATGGTCGGGTCTATGTGAACTTTGCACCCGCAGTCAGTCGTGACGCTCTCAAGGCGATGCGGCAAACGATACGCGGTTGGCACCTTCAACTGAAGAATGAAAAGAGCCTGGCCGACCTATCGGCCATGTTCAATCCAATCCTTCGGGGCTGGCATCAGTATTACGGTCGATTCTACGAGTCGGCTATGTCGGCAGTGTGGAAGCACTTGAATGGTTACCTGACGCGCTGGCTGATGCGTAAGTACAAACGTTTGGCTCGGCACAAAACCCGAGCCCGGCAAGCTCTCGGGCGACTTGCGCAAAAGTTTCCAGGAGCCTTCTGGCACTGGCGGCTGGGATGTGTTCCAAAGGCTGGATGATGGGAGCCGGATGAGTCGAGAGGCTCACGTCCGGTTCTGCGAGGGGCCGCAGGTGAAATTCCAGCGGTCTACTCACCCCTATATACCGACAGCCGAAGGGTGGTTGTATCTCGCCGGCCACAAAGATCTTTTTACGGGAGAAGTTGTGGGCTACGCCATGGGGGAGCGTATGACGAAGAACCTGGTCTCCCAATCGTTGCTTCGGGCCGTCGCAGACAAAAAGCCTGCGGCTGGACTGATTCATCATTCCGATCGTGGCAGCCAGTACTGCTCCGCCGAGTACCAAAAACTTCTTAAGCAG
>QKII01000070.1 GCA_003249625.1 Propionivibrio sp.
CCAGTTCCTGCCGTACCTTTTTGCCTCGAATCTCGGCGACAACCTTTCTTCGGGTTTTTACGGACTGGCCAACGCGCATGGTCTGCCGGATCTTGTGCAGGCCGTCTATGAGGGTATCTGCTTCGCCCAGCATGCGCATCTCGAACGCATCCTCGCCCTGTCCGGGCGTGACCGGGTACTGCGCCTCACTGGTGGCCCGGCGCGCTCCAAGGTGTGGATGCAGATGGTCGCCGACATCAGCGAAATGCCGGTCGAGGTGATGAACGTAAAGGAGTCCGGTTGTCTTGGCGCTGCTGTGGCGGCTGCGGTCGGCTCGGGCGTCTACCCGTCCTTCGTGGAAGCGATGGCGGCGATGTGTCCGAGCGGCGATCGGCTTGAGGATCGTCAGGCCGCACCACGCTATCGCGAGAAATACGCCGCGTTTCGCGAACTGGCCCGAACGCTGGATGCCCTGCCGGCAGTGGCATGAGCTTGTAAATGACGACATTGAATACGATGAACAATCCGATTGGTATTTACGAAAAGGCGCTGCCAAAGGCGTTGGGCTGGCGGGAGCGCTTCGAGGCGGCGCGGGCTGCCGGTTACGACTTCCTTGAACTCTCTGTCGATGAAACGCCCGAGCGCATGGCGCGTCTAGACTGGAGCCTTGCCGAGCGCCTCGATTTTTTCCGTACGTCGCGCGAATGTGGTGTGCCCGTGCCGACGATGTGTCTCTCCGGACACCGCAAGATTCCTTTCGGCAGCGCCGATCCCGCGATCCGTGCCCAGGCCGCCGAGTTCATGGCCAAGGCCATCCGCTTCGCCAGCGATACGGGCATCCGGGTGATCCAGCTGGCCGGCTACGATGTGTATTACGAACCGACGACGCGCGAATCGCGCGAACGTTACTACGAGGGCATGGCGCACGCGCTGGAGGAGGCGGCACGCCATCAGGTGACCTTGGCGCTGGAGATCATGGACACGCCGTTCATGAACTCGATTTCCAGATTCATGCTGCTCAAGGAACGGTTGCCGTCGCCATGGCTGCAGGTTTACCCAGATCTCGGCAACCTCACCGCCTGGGGAAACGATATCGAGCATGAGTTGCGGCTCGGTATTCACGACATTGTCGGCATTCACGTCAAGGAAACGTTGCCGGTTGGACCGAACTCTCCCGGCGCCTTCCGCGATATTCCCTTCGGTCAGGGCACCGTCGATTTCGTGCACTGCTTCAAGACTTTGCGCGACCTAAACTATGCCGGCCCGTTCCTGATCGAAATGTGGACCGAAAAAGCGACCGATCCCCTCGCGGAAATTGCTCATGCGCGAAAATGGGTCGGCGAACGACTCAAACTTGGAGGCTATGCCTGATGCTGGAAAATCTGAAAAAAGATGTCCTCGAAGCCAATCTCGATCTGCCGAAGCTCGGCCTTGTCGATTTCACCTGGGGCAACGTCAGCGGGAAGGACCTTGAAACCGGTGCGATTGTGATCAAGCCGAGCGGCGTCCCTTACGAAACGATGAAGGTCGAGGACATGGTCGTCGTCGACGCCGACGGACGGGTGATCGAAGGCAGCCTCCGGCCGTCGTCGGATCTGCCGACGCACGTCGAGTTGTATCGCCACTTCCCGTCGCTCGGCGGCATCGTACATACCCACTCGTCCTGGGCGACGGTATGGGCGCAGGCCTGCCGCGGCATCCCGGCGCTGGGCACGACCCATGCCGACTATTTTTACGGCGAGGTTCCCTGCACACGGCAGCTGACCGAACAGCAAACCGCCGGCGCATATGAAGCCGAAACCGGACTGGCAATCGTCGAGTGTTTCCGCGAGCGCGGGATCGATCCCAAGAGCATGCCGGTGGTGCTGGTGGCCAATCATGGGCCGTTTTCCTGGGGGCCGACACCGCACGACGCCGTGCACAACGCAGCCGTGCTCGAACTCGTCGCGCGCATGGCGCTGCTCAGCCTGCAGATGGCTCCCGGTCTGCCGCCGATGCCGCAGCATCTCCTCGACAAGCACTTTCTGCGCAAACACGGACCGGGTGCGTATTACGGGCAGGGCTGAGATGGCGCTTGCCGTCGAGCAAGCTGCCAAGTGGGTGAAGGGGGCGAAGGGGGCGTGCTAGAATCCGCGCGCTCCCCTACCGCAAATCAGGATGTCGCCGTGGCCTGTTCGCCTGCCGTTCCTTCACGCATCGTCATCGCAACCCGCGAATCGCGTCTCGCCATGTGGCAGGCGCTGCACGTCCAGTCGCGGCTGCAGGGACTTTACCCCGAAGCCGAAATCGAGATCCTGGGCATGACGACACGGGGAGATCAGATCCTCGACCGGCCGTTGTCGCAGATCGGAGGAAAAGGGCTGTTCATCAAGGAACTCGAGATCGCCATGCAGGAAGGGCGGGCCGACCTTGCCGTGCATTCGCTGAAGGATGTGCCGATGGAAATGCCGGAGGGCTTCGCGCTCACGGCGATTTCCGCCCGGGAGAATCCCTGCGATGCCTTCGTTTCCAACCGTTTCGCTGGCCTCGATGCGCTGCCGGCGGGGGCTGTCGTCGGTACCTCCAGTCTGCGTCGGGAGGCGACGCTGCGGGCACGCTATCCGCATCTGACGATCCAGCCGCTGCGCGGCAACCTCGACACCCGTCTGCGCAAGCTGGACGAAGGTCAATACGATGCGATCATTCTGGCGGCGGCCGGGCTGATCCGTCTGGAACTTTCGGAGCGCATCCGTGCAGTGCTTACGCCGGAACAGTCACTGCCGGCGCCGGGGCAGGGGGCGCTGGGAATAGAGATTCTGGCGGGAAGGGATGACCTTGCTGCCTGGATCGCTCCCTTGCACGATTCGCTCACAGCGCATTGCGTGCGCGCCGAGCGCGCTTTCTCGCGGGCATTGGGTGGCAGTTGCCAAGTGCCGCTGGGCGGCCATGCCGTAATCGACGGCGATGAACTCTGGCTCCGCGGTTTCGTTGCCTCGGCCGACGGGAAGGCGGTCATCAGTGGCGAACTGCGCGGTCCGGCTGGTGATGATGAAACAATCGGACGCGAACTGGCGCTTCAGTTGTGCGCGCGGGGCGCTGACAAATTGCTGCCAGGTAACGCGCAACAATGAGCCTGCCGCTCGCCGGACGCCGCATTCTGGTCACACGGCCGGAAGCTCAGTCCGCCGGACTGTCCGAGCAAATAGCCACGCGTGGCGGCGAAGCGGTGTGTTTCCCGCTGATCGAGATTTCGCCAGTCGATGACTGGTCGGCCTTCGATGCCGCAATGGCGCGTCTTGAGACGGTGCAATTACTCATTTTCATCAGCCCAAACGCTGTCGATTTCTCCCTGCCGCGGCTGATGGCGGGTCACGCTTGGCCGCGTACCCTGCTAGCGGCGGCAATCGGCCCCGGGACCGTACGCCGGTTGAACGATTTCGGCATTGCAGGCGTCATCGTGCCGGAAATCCGTTTCGATTCCGAGGCGTTGCTGGAGCTTTCGCCGCTCCAGGCAAGTGTCGTTGGCGGCAGAAATGTACTGATCCTGCGCGGCAACGGTGGTCGCGATCTGTTGGCGGAAACCCTGCGTGCACGCGGGGCAAACGTCGAGTGTGTGACCTGCTATCGCCGCTCTGCGCCGCAGAATGCCGTGCAGGTAGTGTCGCTATTGCGCGACGCTGCCCTTGATGCCCTGACTCTTTCGTCCAGCGAGGGTTTGCGCAACCTGCTGGAACTGCTTGATACTGACAGCCTTGACCGGCTCCGCGCCCTGCCGGTGTTTGTTCCGCATCCCCGGATCGCTGAAGAGGCGGAACGCCTGGGGTTGCCCCGAGTGATACTTACCGGCCCGGCGGATACCGGACTCGTCGAGGGGTTGTGCAATTACCATTGGCCTGAACATGAACGATAACGTTGATACTTCACCGCAGAACGCGGCCGCTGTTTCCAGTTCTGTTTCCGATACCGAATCGACGGAGGCGACAGCTTCGTCTTCTCCTTCTTCGTCATCCGCTACCGCTGCCCGAGGACTCTGGTTCAGCCCGTGGCTGATCGTTGCCGTGCTGGCGCTGGGCCTCGCCGGCTGGCAATGGTACGAGACCCGCGCACGTCTGGCCGAAACGCAGCAGGAGCTGGCCCGGCGGCTGTCCGAGAGCGATACTGTCGCGAACGAGAGTCGTGCCCTGGCGAAACAGGCGCAGGAGCAACTGGCGTCCGTGCATGCCAAACTGGGCGAGCTCGAAGGGCGGTTGGCCGATTCGAAGAGTCAGCAGGAAATCCTCGAGGCGCTGTATCAGAACCTGGCGCGCAATAGCGAGGAATCGGCGCTGGCGGAGATCGAGCACAGCGTGACACTGGCATCGCAGCAGCTGCAACTGGCCGGCAACGTCCAGGGAGCCGTGCTGGCGCTGCAGGCCGCAGAAGCGCGCCTCGCCGCCAGTAGCAGGCCGCAGTTCATCGGCCTGCGCAAGGTGCTGGTGCGTGACCTCGAGCGCCTGCGTGCGGTTCCGGAGCTGGATCTGCCGGGCATGTACCTGCGCATCGAAAACGTGATTACGTCGATCGACACGCTGCCGCTGGCGGTGGAAGGGCGACCGCGGGAAGAAGTGGTGCCGGCACCGGCGGTGGCCGATGCGCCGTCTGCGTTCTCTTTCGGTTATTGGGAATTGCTCGGACGCGACCTCTGGCGGGAAGTCCGCAGCCTTGTGCGCATACAGCGCTTCGACCGCGAGGAGCCGGCGTTGCTCGCACCAAGTCAGATTTTCTTCCTGCGTGAAAACATCAAGCTGCGTCTGCTTACAGCCCGTCTGGCGCTGCTCTCGCGGGATCAATGGACCTATCGTAACGAACTCAAGCAGTGCCTGGCCTCGATCGGACGCTACTTCGACGGGCAAGCCCCTGCTGTTCGGCGGACCATGGACGTGCTTGGGCAGTTGTCGGCCACCGAATTGAACATAGCGTTGCCGAGCCTCAACGACAGTTTGTCGGCGATCAAGTCCGCCCGTTCGGAGAAGGAGCGGCCATGAGGGGGTTGCTCTGGGTGCTGGGGCTGTTCGCGCTGGCCGTGGGCATTTCGTTGGCTGCCAACGTCAACGACGGCTATCTGTTGCTGGTCGTGCCGCCTTACCGGGGAGAAGTCTCGCTGAATCTGGCGATCATTGTCCTGTTTCTCGCCTTTTTTCTGGTTTATGCACTGGTACGCGCAGCCGCATTGACCCTGTCGTTGCCTCAGAAGGTCAGCGAATTCAGGGAGAGAAGGGCGCGCGAGAAGGCGCTGGTACGTTTGGGCGACAGCGTTCGCCTGATGTTTGAGGGGCGTTACGAGCGTGCGATCAAATCCGCAGCCAAGGCGCATGCCATGACCTCCTCCGTCGAGATGCCGGCTGCGCTGGTTGCGGCTCGTGCAGCCTTTGCGCTCGGTGATTCCGAGCGTATGCGCGAATGGCTCGATCGGGCGGTTCAGGGTAAAAAGGGGCAGGATGCCCAAGCGGCGAGCCTGATGCTGGAAGCTGAAATGCTGCTGGATACTTCCCGTTTTGCCGAAGCGGCCGAGGTGCTGAAGCGCTTGCGCGAATCGTCACGCGAAAACGTCGCCGCCTTGCGGCTTGAGCTGCGTGCGCAGCAGGGATGCGGGAGCCAGGAAGAAGTCGACCGGATTTCGCGTCGGCTGAAAAAACACGGTGTTGCAGTTGCGGCGGAGATGCCAGTGGCGGAGGTGCCCGTCGATGTCACAGGCGAATCCGCTGCACGCTGAAGAGTAAACGCGACCGCCCATCGGGCGGTCGCGTTTTGCCTTGTTAGCGTGAAACGGCGCGGTGGCCGATGTCGCGGCGGAACTGCATGCCGTCGAAGTGGATGCCGGTGATCGTGTCGTAAGCGAGCTTTTGCGCCTGCTTCACGTTGTCGCCGAGTGCGGTGACGCAGAGCACTCGACCGCCGGCGGTGACCACCTTGCCGTCCTGTTCTGCCGTGCCGGCGTGGAAGACGCAAACGCTGTCGGTTTCCTTCGGCAGGCCGCTAATTACATCGCCCTTTTGGGGCGTGTCCGGATAGTTGGCAGCAGCGAGGACAACGCCAAGCGCCACGCGACGGTCCCATTCGGCCTCGATCTGGTCGAGCTTGCCATCGATGGCGTGCTCGACAAGCGTCAGCAGGTCGGACTTCAGGCGCATCATGATCGGCTGCGTTTCCGGATCGCCCATGCGGCAGTTGAATTCGACGACCTTCACCGAGCCGTCCTTGCCGATCATCAGCCCGGCGTAGAGGAAGCCCGTGTAGGGCATGCCGTCGGCAGCCATGCCGCGCACCGTCGGCAAAATTACCTCGCGCATTGCCTTGGCGTGAATTTCCGGCGTGACGACCGGGGCTGGCGAGTAGGCGCCCATGCCGCCGGTGTTCGGGCCGGTGTCGCCGTCGAAGATCCGCTTGTGATCCTGGCTGGATGCGAGCGGCAGGACGTTCTTGCCGTCGACCATGACGATGAAGCTGGCTTCCTCGCCGTCGAGGAAGTCTTCAATGACCACGCGGGCGCCGGCATCACCGAGCTTGTTTCCCGAGAGCATGTCGTCGATGGCGCTGTGCGCCTCGTCGAGGGACATGGCCACGACGACGCCCTTGCCGGCAGCCAGGCCGTCGGCCTTGATGACGATCGGCGCGCCCTTCTGGTCGACGTAGGCATGTGCAGCGACGGTGTCGGAGAAGGTCTCGAACGAAGCGGTCGGAATCTTGTGCCGGGCCATGAAGCGTTTGGCGAAGTCCTTCGAGCTCTCCAGCTGCGCGGCTTCCTTGGTCGGTCCGAAGACTTTCAGTCCACGGGCGCGGAAGACATTGACCACGCCGGCGGCGAGCGGTGCTTCCGGGCCGACGACGGTCAGGTGGATCTTTTCCTTTTCCGCGAAGTCGGCGAGCGCTTCGGGGTCGGTGATGGGCAGGTTTTCCATCTCGATCTGGTGCGCCGTGCCGGCGTTGCCGGGGGCGACGTAGATTTTCTGCAGGCCGGCCGATTTGGCGAGGCGCCAGGCCAGCGCGTGTTCGCGTCCGCCCGAGCCAATGACTAGTAGATTCATAAGCAAGTGAAAAGGAGGAAAAAGAGGAGAGGAGAGGAATGCAGGGATTCTACTCCTCGCGTCGGGTCGATATCAGTGGCGGAAATGACGAGCGCCGGTGAATACCATGGCGATACCGTGTTCGTCGGCCGCGGCAATGACCTCCTCATCTCGCATCGAACCGCCCGGCTGGATGACGGCGACGGCACCCGCTTCGGCGAGTACGTCGAGGCCGTCACGGAACGGGAAGAAGGCATCCGAGGCAACTACCGATCCTTTGAGCGACAGGCCGGCAGCCTGGGCCTTGATCGCGGCAATCTTGGTCGAATCGACACGGCTCATCTGGCCGGCGCCAACGCCAAGCGTCATGCCGCCGCCACAGAAGACGATGGCGTTCGACTTGACAAACTTGCCGACACGCTCGGCGAAGAGCAGGTCTTCGATCTGTTGCGCGGTTGGTTGCACCTTGGTGACGACCTTGAGGCCGGACGCCTGCGCGGTGAAGTCATCCGCCGTCTGAACCAGCAGACCGCCGCCGACGCGCTTGAATTCAAGCTTGTTGAGTTCACGCGCCATCGGTACGACGAGCACGCGCAGGTTCTGCTTGGCGGCAAGCGCGGCCTTGGCCTCGGCGGTGTAGGACGTAGCGATCAGCACTTCGACGAAGTGCTTGCGTGCGTTCATCGCATCGACGATGTCCATGCCGACTTCGCCGTTGAAGGCGATGATGCCGCCGAAGGCAGAGGTCGAATCGGTCTTGAAGGCCTTTTCGTAGGCGCCGAGGAGGTTGCCATCGATGGCCACCCCGCACGGATTGGCGTGCTTGATGATGACGCAGGCTGGCGCATCGAAGGTCTTGACGCATTCCCACGCCGCATCGGAGTCGGCGATGTTGTTGTAGGAGAGCTCCTTGCCCTGCAACTGGGTGTAGGCGGCGATGCTGCCAGCAACCGGGGCGATATCGCGGTAGAAGGCGGCGCTCTGGTGCGAGTTCTCGCCGTAGCGCAGCGTCTCGACGCGGTCGAAGGCGAACTGCAGTTTGGCCGGGAAGATCGACGGCGTCGGTGCGGCTTCTTCCGCCTTCTCTTCGACTCCCTCGCTCAGCCCGGTCAGCCAGTTGGCGATCATGCCGTCGTAGCGGGCGGTGTGCGTGAAAGCCTTCTTGGCCAAATTGAAACGGGTGGTGAGCGACAGGGTGCCGTCGTTGGCCTTCATCTCGTCGAGCAGCGCGGCGTAGTCTTCCGGATCGGTGACGATGGCGACGCCGGTGTAGTTCTTCGCCGACGAGCGGACCATCGTTGGGCCGCCGATGTCGATGTTCTCGATCGCGTCGGCCAGCGTGACGCCCGGCTTCTCGATCGTAGCGGCGAACGGGTAGAGGTTCACACAGACGAGGTCGATGGTCGGGATGCCGTGCTGTTCGATCGTTGCCATGTGCTCGGGCAGATCGCGACGGGCGAGGATGCCTCCGTGAACTTTCGGATGCAGCGTCTTGACGCGACCGTCGAGCATCTCCGGGAAACCGGTGTAGTCACCGATCTCGGTGACGGCAAGGCCGGCATCGCGCAACAGCTTGGCGGTGCCGCCGGTGGACAGCAGCTTGACGCCTTGGGCGGCAAGTCCCTGGGCGAATTCAAGTGCGCCGCGTTTGTCGGAGAGGCTGATCAGAGCTTGGCGAATCTTCATGACAAGAGCTTTCTCAAGGTGAAAAATCGGTCGGGTTAATGACTGCTGGATTCTGTCCCGCGCCGGATACCTCGCGGTTCGGGATCGTTGGCTATTCTGCCTGGCTGCCGGCGAATCAAAACAACTGGTGTTCGTTGATCTTTTTGCGCAGGGTGTTGCGGTTGATGCCGAGCATTTCGGCCGCCAGCGTCTGGTTGCCACCGGCTTGGTGCAAGATGACTTCAAGCATCGGGCGCTCGACGCTCTTCAGCACCATGTCGTAAACATTGGTCGGCGCTTCGCCGTCCAGATCGTGGAAATACGTTTCCAGGGCGCCGCGGATGCAGGCGGCGATGTCGTTGGTCTTTTTCATGCGGCGAGTCCCTCAATGTTTTTGTCTTCGGCCGTATCCTGAGTTTCGTAATTCAGGTGTTCGCTGTGCTCGGCAAGGCCCAGGAAGAATGCATTAACCGCTTCGCGCTGTTCCTCGACGGTGGGCAGTTGGTTCATGCGATGGCGAAACGCCGCTGAACCGACCAGGCCCTTGGTGTACCAGGAGATGTGTTTGCGCGCGACACGCACGCCAGTCTCGATACCGTAGAAGTCGTACAGATCTTCCAGATGCGCAAGGAGAATGGCGTGAATTTCGCTGACGCGCGGCGGCGGCAGGTGCGTGCCGGTCGCCAGGTAGTGCTCGATCTCGCGGAAAAGCCAGGGTCTGCCCTGCGCAGCACGGCCGACCATCAGCGCGTCGACGCCGGTGGCATCGAGCACAAGCTTTGCCTTTTCCGGGGAGGTGATGTCACCGTTGGCGATGATCGGGATGCGCGCGGCGGCCTTCACCGCGGCGATCGTTTCGTATTCGGCGTGGCCGGTGTAGCCACAGGCGCGGGTTCTGCCATGCACCGCGAGCGCGCGGATGCCCGACTGTTCCGCAATTTTCAGGATGGCCAGCGCGTTTCGGTTGCCCTTGTCCCAGCCCGTACGGATTTTAAGCGTGACCGGAGTGTCCGGCACGGCCTTGACCACCGCTTCGAGAATCCGCCCGACCAGCGGTTCGTCCTTCAGCAGCGCGGAACCGGCCATTACGTTGCAGATCTTCTTGGCCGGGCAACCCATGTTGATGTCGATGATCTGTGCGCCCCGCTCGACATTGTGGCGGGCCGCGTCAGCCATCATCTCCGGGATCGATCCGGCGATCTGCACCGAAATCGGCTCGACCTCGCCGTCGTGATTGGCTCGTCGCTGCGTCTTGGCGCTGCCGTAGAGCAGCGAGTTCGACGTGACCATCTCCGAAACGGCCAGTCCTGCGCCCATCTTCTTGCACAACTGGCGGAAGGGACGGTCCGTCACCCCGGCCATGGGCGCGACGAAGAGATTATTCCGGAGCGAATAGCCGACGAATTGCATGGGAGTAGTAGCGGACGGACAGCGAAGGGAGCGGATTTTACTCTCGTTGCTGCCTAAAAAATAGACGAATTAGTCGTTCGGGAAAGCAAAAAAACGCTTGATTTTTTGAATTTTTGTGCGTTGAACTGGCAGGATAGGTCGGCGATTTCCAATGAAACAGGGCGTTAGTTCGGAAAAACTCAGGTAAAGATCGAAGTTCTTCAATTTGCAGGGTGACGCGCGGGATGTGGAAAACCGAACGAGGCATGCCGGTCCTCACCGGCATGCCTCGCGGGGTGTTGCGGGTTCTGCTGACCTACCGGTCGCCGTCGGGTTCCGGCAGGACGATATTGACTTCCAGAACTTCGTAATTTCCCTGTTTTTCCAGCGAAACCTTGATGTCGTCCGGGTTGATCGCCACGTATTTCGAGATCACCGCGATCAGTTCTTTCTGCATCTCAGGCAGGAATTCCTTCTTGCCCGACAGGCCGCTTCGCTCGTGCGCAATGATCAGTTGCAGGCGTTCCTTGGCCAGCGCGGCGGATTTCGGTTTGCTGCCGAAGAGGAGAGTGAGCAGGGACATCTATTTCCCTCCGAAAAGTCGCTTGAACAGTCCGGGCTTCTCGTAATCGACGAAACGCAGCGGCTTGGTCTGGCCGAGGAAGCGGTCGACGATGTCGAGATAGGCTTCGGAGACGTCGCTGTCCTTGAGGTGAATCGCCGGCGTGCCCTGGTTGGACGATTGCAGCACCGATTCCGATTCGGGAATGACGCCGATGATCGGCACGCGCAGAATCTCCTGCACGTCCTTGTAGGAAAGCATTTCGCCTTCCTCGACGCGCTTGGGCGAATAGCGGGTGATCAACAGGTGCTCCTTGACCGGTTCCTCACCGTTGATCGCGCGTCGCGACTTGGCCTGGATGATGCCGAGAATGCGGTCGGAGTCGCGGACAGAGGAAACTTCCGGGTTGGTGACGATCAGCGCTTCGTCGGCAAAGGTCAGGGCCATCACGGCGCCACGCTCGATGCCGGCCGGCGAGTCGCAGACGACGTAATCGAAGCCCATGTGTTCGAGCTCCTTCAGCACCTTCTCGACGCCTTCCTCCGTCAGCGCATCCTTGTCGCGCGTCTGTGAGGCGGGCAGGACGTAAAGGTTGTCGTTGCCGCAGTGCTTGTCCTTGATCAGGGCCTGGGTCAGCGTCGCTTCGCCGTTGAGGACGTTGATCAGGTCATAGACTACGCGGCGCTCGCAGCCCATGATCAGATCGAGGTTGCGCAGGCCGACGTCGAAGTCGATCACGGCGGTCTTGAAGCCGCGCAGCGCCAAGCCGGAGGAGAAGCTGGCACTGGTGGTGGTTTTGCCTACGCCACCCTTGCCGGAGGTCACGACGATGATTCTTGTCACGGCAGTCTTTCGTCAAAAAAAACAGAATTTTACCTGCTGAATGCGGTTTTCCGATTGGCATCAATCGGTTTTTAATGCCTTGATGAGCAACGTGCTTGAACCATCTTCCGCTGTTTCGCCAAGTTGTATTTGTACCGGTTTCCCGGCAAGAGTATCTGGAATGCCTGCCTCGAAGGTTCGATAGACGCCTGCGATCGACACCAGTTCAGCCTCGAAGCGCGTGGTGAAGATGCGCGCGCCGGCTTCGCCGCTGGCGCCAGCCAGCGCCCGGCCACGGAGCGGCGCGTAGATGTGGATGCTGCCATCGGCGATGACTTCCGCGCCGGCATTGACGGCCGCCAGCACGACGAGATCGCCTCCGCGGGCGTAGACCTGCTGTCCGGAACGCAAGGGGCGATCGATGATCTGCGTTGGCCTGGAAACGGGAGGTGGTGGTGCCGGTGGCGGTTCCTGCGGAGCGGGAGCGGCCGGTTGCGTCGCGGGCGGTTTCTCCGGCGCCGGTTCGGCCGTGGCGCGCGCGGGGCGCTTGAGCGCGGTGATGGACGGCAGGTCGGCGGCGGCGGCTGAAGTGCTCAGCGCCTCATTTGCACCGCGTACGCCGACGACGTGCAGGCCATGCTTCGAAAAAATCGCACGGATCGCCGTCCAGTCAGGGGTATCCTGTGCCGCCGGATCGATGTTTTCCAGTTCGAGTACGGCCGCGTCTCCGTCGAAAAAAGCGTCGTCGCCAAAGAGTTCGCTGGCTGTCTTCGCCAGTTGCTCCGGGTTCAGTGTATGCAGTGTGACGCTGACGACGGGAAGTGTCGTTCCTTTGAATTCGATCAGTTGCGGCTTCTTGTGTGCGCGGGCCATGGAGCGGTGCAGTGGTTGATTGGTTGCGAAAATTGCAGCAGTCTAGCCGACTCCGTCCGGTGGCGAAAGCTCAGCGCCGGGCGTAGGCTTCGAAATCCTCAAGCGGCATCGGGCGGCCGAACAGATAACCTTGATAGTGGTTGCATCCCTGCTCTGCCAGCTTGAGCAATTGCGCTTCCGTCTCGACGCCCTCGGCAATGATGTTCAACCCGAAATTCTCCCCGAGTGCGACGATCATCCGGGCAATTGCGGCGTCGTCCGGGTCGGAGAGGATGTCGCGAATGAATCCCTGGTCGATCTTTAGCTGATCGAGCGGCAGCCGCTTGATGTAGCTGAGCGAAGAGTAACCCGTACCGAAGTCGTCCAGGGAAAGACCAATCCCGTGAGCCTTGATTGCGGTCATTTTGGCGACGACATCGTCGATGTCCGTGACCATGATCCCCTCGGTCAGTTCGAGCTTGAGACGCTGCGGTTTTGCGCCGCTCTGTTCGATGATTTCGAAAAGGCGCTCTACGAAGGCTTTCTGCTGGAACTGTCGGGGGCTGATGTTTACGGAGACGGAATGTTGTGCCAGTGCCGGGTCCGCTTCCCATAGCTTCAACTGGGTGCAAACGGTTGATAACACCCATTCGCCGATCGGGATGATCAGTCCTGTTTCTTCGGCAACATCGATGAAGATCCGTGCCGGTACCGAGGCGTAGCGCGGGTCGTACCAGCGCAGGAGAGCTTCTGCGCCGGTCAGCCGGCAAGCGGAATCGACCTGCGGCTGAAAGTGGACGACGAAATGCCCGTCCTGAAGCGCCTCACGAAGTCCGGCTTCGAGCGATGCACGGGCGGATACGACCGCCTGCATTTCCGGGTCGAAGAAGCGCAGCGTGTTGCGACCGGCCGATTTCGCTTGGTACATCGCCATGTCCGCGCGCTTCAGGAGTTCGTCGGCGACTTCGTCGCAGCCGGAGAACATGGCGATGCCGATGCTGGCCGAGCTGTGATGTTCGTAGCCAGGGAAGTGGTAGGGCTGGCTGAGGCTGGCAATGATTTTTTCGCCAACCCGTTCAGCATGATTGGCGGCGTCGTGCAATGATTCTCCAAGCGCTTCAAGGATGATTACGAACTCGTCACCCCCCAGGCGAGCCACAGTGTCGCACTCGCGAACGCAAAGCGAGAGCCGCTGCGCCACCTGTCGCAGGAGGACGTCGCCCTGCTCGTGTCCTAGCGTATCGTTCAGCGTTTTGAAATTGTCGAGATCGATGAACAGCACTGCGCCACACTGGTGGTGACGGCAGCTTGCCGCCAGCGCCTGCCGCAATCGGTCGGCGAGGAGCTGGCGGTTGGGCAGTTCGGTTAGCTGGTCGAAGTAGGCGAGATGGCGTATTTCCTCTTCCGCAAGCCTCTGCTCGGTAATGTCCTCGATTCCTGCGACGTAGTGGGTCGTGACTCCGGCGTCATCGCGGACGGCGGTGACGCTGAGTCGCGTCGGAAAGTCCTCGCCGCTCTCACGGCGAGCCCAGAACTCGCCCTGCCAGGCGCCATCGCTTTCGAGGCTTCGCAGCAATTCGGCGAGGAACTCGGGCGGGTTTCGCTCGGAATGGATGATAGAGGGGGGGTGGGGCAGCAGTTCATCGATGGTGTAACCGACCATTTGCAGGAATGCGCGGTTGGCGCGCACGAAACGGTGCTGCGCGTCGGTGATGAACATTCCTTCGCGCGATTCAAAGGCGGTGGCCGCGACGCGCAGCTGTTGTTCAGCCAGCTTCTGGTCGGTAATGTCGCGAAACTCGGTAACACGTACCGTTTTACCCCTGTAGGGAATGTTCTTTCCTCTGACGACAATGGGATAGGTCGTTCCATCCTTCCGCAGACCTTCGACTTCGTAGGGGCGATTTTGACCGCTCCTGATGTGGCTCCGAACCGTGTCGCGCCACACCGGTGCGATGAGCTGGAGACCGTCCATGCTAACGAGTTCGTCATGGGAAAAGCCGGTCATGTCGGCGAGTCCTTGATTGCAATCCAGTATCGTGCCCTTGTCGTGAATCGCGATTCCTCCGAACGAGCCGTCATGCAGGGCCTTGAAGCGTTGCTCGCTCTCGCGCAGCGCCAACTCGCGTTGCTGGATCTGACCGAGCGATTCGTTGAACGCGGCAATGAGTACGCCGATCTCGTCGTTGCGGGTTACCGGCAAGAGCTGGAATGTGTCTCCGGTTTTCTTTGTTTCGTCGAGTGTCCTTGCCGCGTCGCCAAGGGGACTCAGCTGCCGATGCAATAGCCACCACATGATGCTGCCGGCAAGCACGGTAACCAATGCCGCGGCAAGGAGAATGCCCCGATGAATCTCGTTGATTGGCGCGAAGGCTTCTTCGGTGGGTAACGTGGCCGCCGCGACCCATCCTGCAGAAGGTATCGCGTGGCTGGCTGCGAATATTTCGACGCCGTAGGCGTTTCGCTGGATCTGCGTCATTGGCGGGTGTGCCAGCCCGCGGTCGGTACCGGGATTGACGCCGGGGGGTGGGAGTACTTCCAGGTTGCGGCGGCTGTCCGTCGCTTTCATGATCAGGCGGGTTTCCGGCGAGATGACAAAGAACCCGCCTGTCCTTCCGTGACGGGTTTCGGTGATGGGGTCGAAGAAGCTGGCCTGGTCGAGGCGTGTGCCGCCGCACAACGTTCCGATTGGGTTCCCTTTTGCATCGCGGATGGGGACGGCCATCACGATCACCATCGTGCCTACGACCCGTCCCTTTATCGGGAGCGAGACGACCGGCTTGTTGCCACGGAACGCCTTCACAAAATACTCACGGTCCCGGTAGTTGACGCCGAGGCGGCCCGTCGAGCGCGGAATATCGGCAATGGCGGTGCCTTCTGCATCCGTTAGCCAGAGTCCTGTATTGAACATGCTCTGCAGGACAACGTGCTGCTCGAGACGCTGTTGCAGCATCCCGTGATGCAACAGCAATGATGGTTCCAGCTTGGCGGCGGTCAGCTCCAGTGCCCGGATTCGGTTGCTGATGTCGCTGTCGATTTTTTTCGCGACAAAAGCGATCGTTGTTCGTTGCTGTTCGCTGACGAGACGAACAATCCCCTCTCTTAACAACCGGCTGGCGTAGAAAGATAGCGACCAGACCGAGGCAACGATCAGGCCAAGCGTGACGAGGAGGATGCGCGTCTTCAATGAATGGCGGCGGAGTGTCTGGAAATCCATCATCTGTTTTTCCTCTACGCTGCTGGCAGCCGTTGGCCCATCACCGCGTTGCCCCCCGGTTTTATTGTCTACTCAGTATAAGCAACGTCTTTTGGTTCGACTACAGAGAGGTCGCTTGTCATCCGCCGGCCCCATTCAGAACCAGGCTCGGGCGCCCCATATCATGCGTCGGGCGACGAAGTGCCGAAGTGGCGGCGCGAGGTCGAGCGCGAGCAGGCCCAATCCGCGCAGTGCCCTGAGCGGTGGAATATCGTTGGAGAAAAGCCGAACGATTCCGTCGGTAAACATGGCGCTGCCCAGCCGGTCGGGTTGGCGACGTAGTGCGTAGGCGGCGAGAGGTGTCGGCAGACCGGGGTCGCTCCCGTCGCCTTCGAGCAGTGTTTCGGCCAGTTCCCAAGCATCGCGCAGGCCGAGGTTGAACCCTTGACCGGAAACGGGATGAAGCGTTTGTGCTGTATTGCCGAGCCAGACTTGTCGCGCTGCGGTCAGCCGCCTGCGCAGGCGCAGGGCGAGCGGGAATGTTGCGCGCGGGCCGGTTGCGATAAGTTCGAGTCGGCCGCCGAACTGGCGGTTGAGCGTGGCGAGAAAGTCACCGTCGGAAAGCTCGAGGATGCGTGCAGCTTCGTCCGGTGCCATGGTCAATACCACCGCGTAGCCCTTGTTTACCGGTAGCAGCGCCAGCGGGCCGTCCGGGGTGAAGCGTTCCCAGGCGCGGTTTTCGTGCGGGGTGGCCGGGGTGACTTCGCAGACGATCGCGTGCTGGTCGTAGTCGCGGACGGCAACGCCGGGATCGTCCGACGGCGTGCCCTCGGCGTGTACGACGAGGCGGGCTTCGATGCGTTGAAGTTTTCCGGAGGCGTCGATGGTAATCGAAGCTGTTTCCGCCGCTGTTTCGATCTCGGTAACCTTGGCCGGCGCAATGAGCCGGTCCGTCGGTAACCGAGCGTACAGCCCGGCGAGCAGGTCACGGTAGCGCATTACGTAGCCAAGCGCGGGGATGGCGTAGTCGGCGGCGTCGATCTGCGTGTTGCCGAAGCCGCCGCGCTGCGAGACATGGATGCGCCGGATGGCGGTGCCGGCGGGCGCGTTCCACGCGCCGAGGCGCTCAAGCAACTGCCGGCTGCCGTGCGACAGGGCCAATGCGCGCGGATCCTTTTGCCAGGCGCCGTCGGCCTGGCGGTCGACCAGCAAAACGCGTAGAGAGCTTTTTTCCAGCGCCAGCGCGAGCGTTACGCCGACCGGGCCTGCACCGATGATGAGTACGTCGGTGCGCAGTATCTCAGGCGCGTCAGTCATGGCGCATGACGTCCTCGATCTCGGCGACCGTCTTCGGTGCGCTGGTGTAAACCTCGGCGCCCACCGTGGTGACGAGCACGTCGTCCTCGATGCGGATGCCTATGCCGTGCAGGTGCTCGGGGACGCCGGCTCCGGGCCGGATGTACAGGCCGGGTTCGACCGTTAGCGTCATTCCCGGGGTGAGCGCGATCCAGTCGTCGCCGGACTTGTATTCGCCGGCGTCATGTACGTCGAGGCCGAGCCAGTGGCCGGTGCGGTGCATGTAGAAGGGCTTGTAGGCTTCGCTCTCGATCAGCCCGTCGATCTCGCCGGCAAGCAGGCCGAGGTCGACCATGCCCTGCACGAGCACGCGCAGAGCGGCGTCGTGATAGGCAGAGAACGACGCGCCAGGACGAATCGCGGCGATGGCAGCGGTCTGGGCCGCAAGTACGATCTCGTAGGCATCGCGCTGCGGGCCAGTGAAACGTCCGTTGACCGGGAAGGTTCGCGTGATGTCGGCGGCGTAGCCATCGAGTTCGCAGCCGGCGTCGATCAGCACCAGCGTGTTGTCGGCGAGCAGCTTGTCGTTCTCGACGTAGTGCAACACGCAGGCGTTGGCACCGCCGGCGACGATCGGCGCGTAGGAATGACCGTCGGCACCGCGCTTTCGGAATTCGTAGGAGAGTTCGGCTTCGAGTTCGTATTCGGCCAGCCCCGGCCTGCTGATGCGCATGGCGCGTACGTGGCCGGCGGCGGTGATGTTCGCGGCGCGTCGCATGATGTCCAGTTCGTACTCGTCCTTGATCAGGCGCATGCTGTCGAGCGGCTGCCGCAGGTCTCTGATCTGCGTTGGCGCCCGCTTGCCGGCACGGGTTTGCGTGCGCACGGTGTTCAGCGCGGTGACGATTTTCGCGTCCCAGTCGAGGTCGTGGCCGAGCGCGTGCCACAAGGCGTCACGGTTGGCCAGCAAGTCGGGCAGGCGCTGTTCGAGTTCGGCGATCGGGAAGGCTTCGTCGAAGCCGAAGGCGTCCTGAGCGGCGGCGGGGCCGTGGCGGAAACCGTCCCAGACCTCGCGCTCTTCGTTCTTCTCGCGGCAGAAGAGGATCGAGCGCGGTTCCTTTCCGCCAACCAGCACCGCGACCGCTTCGGGCTCCGGAAAACCGGTGAGATACCAGAAATAGCTGTCGAAGCGATAGGGATGGTGCGAGTCGCGGTTACGGATGCGTTCCGGCGCGGTCGGGACGATGGCTATGCCGTCGCCGATCGTATCCAGCAGAATCTGGCGGCGTGAGGAATACGGTTCGTGTTTCATGCAGTGTGCCTCAGTTCCTGATCAAGTTGGGCGAGCCGTTCCGGCGTGCCGACGTCCACCCAGCGGCCTGTGTGATATTCCCCGCTAAGTTCGTGTCGGGCGATGGCTGCGTCGAGCAACGGGCGTAGCTTCATGACGGCGCCGTCGGGAACGCCGGAGAAGAATTTGGGGGAGAACACCCCCGTTCCTGCGTAGGTATAGGTGGGGCCAATGCGGTCGGCGGCATAGCGAACGGTGTTGCCGTCGAGGCAGAAATCGCCGCTGGCATGCTGTGGCGGGTTGTCGACAAAGACGAGGTGGGCGAACTTGTCCGCCAGGACATGGGCGCGGCGAAAGTCCCAGTTGCACCAGACGTCGCCGTTGACCACCAGGAACGGTTCGGTACCAAGCAGCGGCAGGGCGTGTGCGATGCCGCCAGCGGTCTCCAGCGCGCCAGGAGGTTCCGGCGAGTAGCGTATGGACAAACCGAAGGCATGGCCGTCACCAAGTGCTGCTTCGATCTGAGCGCCGAGGTGGGCGTGGTTGATCACCACGTCACGAAAGCCGCTGGCGGCGAGTCGTTCGAGATGCCAGACGATCAGCGGTTTGCCTCCAGCCATGAGCAAGGGCTTCGGCGTCGTGTCGGTGAGCGGGCGCATGCGTTCACCGCGCCCGGCGGCAAGGATCATCGCTTTCATCAGAAGGTGAGTTCCATCAGAAGGTAAGCCCCGTTTCCACTGCGCGGTTTTCCAGTTGATCGAGCAGGCGGGCCAGAGGCGCCAGCGCGTTGTAGCGGGTGCAGGTGCGGCGCAGGTAAGCCATTACGCGCGGCATGTCCTTGAGATACCCATCCTTGCCGTCGCGGTGATAGAGGCGAGCAAAAATGCCGAGTACCTTTATCTGGCGCTGCGCGCCCATCCACTCGTAGTCACGGTAGAAAGCATCGAAATCCGGGCAGACCGGCAACGCCGCCTTCTTCGCCATTTCCCAGTAACGGATGACGAAGTCGAGTTCGCGCTCCTCCTCCCAGGTAATGTAGGCGTCGCGGTAGAGGGAGGCGAGGTCGTAGGTGATCGGGCCGTAGACGGCGTCCTGAAAGTCGATGATGCCGGGATTGGCTGGATAGCCGCCATCAATGGTCATCAGGTTGCGCGAATGGTAGTCACGGTGGACGAATACCGGCGGTTGCGAGAGGTTGTTCGCGAGCAACGTTTCGAACACGTTGCGGAGCGCTGCCGTTTGTTGCGCGTCGAGCGTCAGGCCGAGGTGTCTGGCTACATACCAGTCGGGAAACAGGTTGAGTTCGCGTTCGAGCAGGGCTCGGTCGTACTCGGGCAGGACGCCGGGGCGACTCGCGCGCTGGATGTCTACCAGTGCGGCATTCGCGTCGCGGTAGAGCGTCGGCGCTGTCTTTTCGTCGAGAACGTTCAGATAGGTGGTGCTGCCGAGGTCGGAGAGCAGCAGGAAACCTTGGTCGAGATTCTGGGCGAAGACTTCAGGAACATGAACGCCGGCATCGCGGAACAGCGCGGCGACGTGCAGGAACGGGCGGCAGTCCTCGTGTTCCGGCGGGGCGTCCATGACGATGCGCGTGCTGCCGTCGTTCAGCGTGACGCGGAAATAGCGGCGGAAGCTTGCGTCGGCAGACGCCGGTTCAACGCGTAGTTCCTCTTCATGGCGCTGGCGCGGAAACAGGCTGTTGAGCCACTCGCGCAGCAGGATGGTACGCGGCATGCCGCTTCTCCTCGGGCTGAAATGCTAGAATGCGACGATTTTATCATTCGCTCCTTACGCGCTGCGCCGGCGGCACCGTGAGCATTGTGTGACTTTATCGACGTTTCGCATGATTCCGACTGCCCGACGCAAACAACTCGCGCTGATTCTGTGCTGCAGCTTTGTAGGCACATTGGGCGGCGTTTACGCTGACGACGCTGTTGCCCAAGGGGCGACCCCGTTGCGTGTTGACCCGGTACTGCTCGGCTTGCCGCCAGTAAAAAAGGAAGAAGTTGTTCCCGTGCCCGTCAAGCCGGAAGCGCCAAAGACGCAGGTTGAGGTTGTTCCGGTAGAACCCGCGGTCGTTGAGGTCAAACCGGTCGTTGCCGAACCGGCGGCATCTCGCGCTGAGCGAGTCGATGCCGTACCGGCCGCTGAGGAAAAGGCCTCTGCAAGTTCCGCCGGAACCACCGAGTCCGCGCAGACAACGGCGGCGCCGCAACCATCGCCCCCGCGCGCTGTAACGCCCCTCGCGGAAAAACCCGCGGCTCCTGTTGCCGGTCCGAAGCCGGTCGCGGTTGCGCCATCTGTCGCGGCTCCGGCAGCATCAGGGGCGAAGGTATCCGCGCTCGCACCGCTTCGTGTCGACCCCGCGCTGCTTGGCTTGCCGCCAAGGACGCCGGTGGCGCAGTCCGGCGCGTCAGGTGCTGGCCGCGTGCCGCAGACCATCGTGTCCAGAGAACCTGCGCCGGGACAGTTCCAGTCCGACGTGATCGACGTCGTAGACGATGGGCAGCCGGCCCTGGCTTTGCGCGCGGCACGCAAAATGGAAAAACCGCCCCGGAACGAGACGGTTCCACGCCCCGCCTTCCTGAGTGCGCAACGCATGTTTGGCGAAGTGAACCGCGAATTCAATGCCGAGGGCGAAGCGGAGCTGCGCAAGATCGGTACGGTGGTCAATGCGGATCGTTTGACCTACTGGCCGCTCGACGACGAAACGGAGGCCGAGGGCAGCGTTCGTCTGCAGCAGGGCGAGGATGTCGTCACCGGTCCCAGGATGCGTTTGCGCATCGAGGATCAGGTGGGCTTCTTCGAACAACCGTCGTATCAACTCAAACGGCAACTCATGGGCGGAAAAACGGCCGATGATCGCGCGAATTCCAACCAGCGGCTCGAAGAACTCAGCCGGCAATCCTGGTGGAACTCAGGGTTCGCCTCGTCGCAACCCCGAGTTGACGACAACTTGGGGTTGGCTTCGGCGACGGAAACACGCGGCGACGCGGACCGGATGGAGTTCGAGGGTGAAAACCACTATCGCCTGCTGAACAACACGTTTACGACGTGCCCTGTCGACAACAATGACTGGTACATGCGAACGTCGGAGCTGCGGCTCGATTACGACCGTGAGGTCGGCGAAGGCGACGATGCGACGGTCTACTTCAAGGATGTGCCGTTCCTCTATTCGCCGTGGATTTCCTTCTCGCTCAGCGGCGAACGCAAGTCGGGCTTCCTCAGGCCATCTATCGGCACCAGCAGCGACAATGGCTTCGAGTACGAGCAGCCGTACTACTGGAACATCGCGCCGAACATGGATGCCACCTTCACGCCCCGGCTGATGAGCAAGCGGGGGATTCAGCTGAACAACGAGTTCCGCTACCTGAACACGGCTTTCGGCGGTGCCTACACCGGAAAATTGCTGGCCGAAGTATTGCCGGACGACAAACTGCGCAATGGCGATCTTCGTTACGGGATCTCGTTGCGGCACGACCAGACGACCAGCAACGGCTTTACCGGACTGATCAACTACAACAAGGTGTCCGACGACGACTACTATACGGACCTGTCATCCGATATCACGTCGACGTCGCAAACGCAGCTACTGCAACAGGGTATGCTGACGTACGGTGGTGGCGGGTGGTGGAGCACATCGATCAACTTCCAGCAATACCAGACACTGCAGCCGGATGCGGATAATCCGGTTCTTGAGCAGTACCGGATGTTGCCGCAAATAACCTTCAACGCGCGCAAGCCTGATTTCTACCATACCGACCTGACGTTCCTCGGGCAGTACACCAATTTTACGATCCGCGAGCGAGAACAGTATGGGACGATTTATCCGGATGGAAAACGGATGGTGCTCTATCCGCAAATCGCCTTGCCGTATGTGACTCCTGGCTGGTACGTGACACCGAAGTTCGGTGTTAATTACCGCAGCTATTCGCTGAGCGGACAGACAGATGGCAGCCCTGGGTCGATTACCGTTTCCCTGCCGATTTTCAGCCTCGATACGGGGATGACCTTTGAGCGTTCGAGCAACTGGTTTGGCCGCGACTACACCCAGACGCTTGAGCCCCGCCTCTATTACCTCAACATCCCGTACAAGGACCAGAGCGATATTCCGTTGTTCGACACGGCGCTGGCCGATTTCAACTTTGCCCAGATTTTCTCGGAAAATCAGTTCTCGGGCTGGGACCGGGTCAACAATGCCAATCAGCTGACGGCTGCATTGACCAGCCGCCTGATCGAGCCCGATACCGGCAATGAAATCATCCGTGCGATGATTGGACAGCGCTTCTACTTCACCAGGAGCCGGGTGGCGCTTAATAACACGGCAACGACAACCAGCGATAGCGACAAGTGGGACCGATCCGATTTCCTCGCGGCGTTCAGCGGGCAGATTCTCCCGCGCCTTTATGCCGATACGGCGTGGCAGTTCGATCTCGCCGACCAGGAGACCGAGCGTTACTCGGTGGGCTTGCGCTATCAACCCGAACCCGGAAAGGTGCTGAATGCGGCCTATCGCTACAACCGCGACGAAACGGCACCGATCAACCAAGTCGATTTTTCCGGGCAATGGCCGATCTCCGGCCCGTGGTACGCAGTAGGTCGTTTGAATTACGCACTCAAGGATGATGGCACTGTCTTGTCGACAGGAGCGACCAGTGGCCGTGTCATTCAATCGGTGGCCGGCCTGGAGTACAACGGCGGTTGCTGGGTGCTGCGCGGAGTGTTGCGTCGCCAGGCGCTCACGTCCGAGGATGCCTCGACTTCCTTCTTCGTCCAGCTCGAACTGGGTGGCTTGGGGCGGATTGGCTCGAATCCGCTCGGGCTGCTTAAAAACAATATC
>QKII01000231.1 GCA_003249625.1 Propionivibrio sp.
CATGTAGTTTCCAGTTCAAAAAACATTTACAGCACCCGATTACAGTACCCGATGTGTCAGCGCCGGCAGGCTGCTACGTACTTCGGCAATACGGGCGTGATCGAGTTCGCCGAGAACGACGCCCTCGCCCTTGTCGCGGCGCGCGAGCACCTCGCCCCACGGGTCGATCAGCATGCTGTTGCCGTGCGTCTCGCGCCGGTTTTCATGCTCGCCGCCCTGTCCGATGGCCAGAACATAGCACTGGTTCTCGATGGCGCGGGCGCGCAGCAGGATCTCCCAGTGAGCACGTCCGGTGACTTCGGTGAACGCCGCCGGCAGGACCAGCAGGTCGATCTCGCCAAGCGCACGGAAGAGTTCGGGGAAGCGAAGGTCGTAGCAGATCGACAGTCCGACCCGGCCAAACGGCGTATCGAAGGTCACCGGCCGGCGGCCGGGTTCGATCGTTGCGCTTTCGTTATAGCGCTCATCTCCCTTCTGGAAGCCGAACAGGTGGATCTTGTCGTAGCGCGCCACCCGAGCCCCTTGCGGATTGAACACGAGGCAGGTATTCAACACTTTGTCATCGACACTGGCGACCAGCGGCATTGAGCCGCCGACGATCCAGACGCCATTCTTGCTCGCCGTTTCGGCCAGAAAGTCCTGGATCGGCCCGTTCCCGTCAGTTTCCCGTACGGCAATCTTGTCCGCGTCGCGCCTTCCCATGATCGGGAAGTACTCAGGCAAGGCCACGAAGTCTGCTCCTTGGCCCGCTGCCTCGGCAATCAAGGCGCCGGCCGTTCGCAGGTTGTCCTCGACACGGGTGGTCGAAATCATCTGGATCGCGGCAACCCGCGCGTTACGCAGGTCGGGCGAAGCGTTTTCGTCTTTCGTAGTCATGGTTTAGGCCCTCCAGAAGGTTGAGGCGTTGCCGGTTGACCGGGCGTTCCCTCGCTCGTTGCTGCCGCCGCTGCCGAAGACAGCTTCTCGACCTTGGGATCATCCCATGTTCCGGTGATCCGGTAGGTGTAGCCGAACACGTTGCCCAGCGGATTCTTCAAGACCTTGCTCGCCAGCCAGGTTGCCGCGCCGACGGCCGGATTGACGATGGCCACGCCGAGCGCCGCGGTATCGCCGACTTCGGGAAGGACATTGACGTTAAGGCGCTGCGTCTCGCGCTTCAGATCCACTTCGCCACGCATGACGACACGCGCCGACGGGCCGTCGATTTGCAATTGATCCGTACGCATCACGCCTTTTTGCACGGCCATTTTCCCGGCAATGCTGTCGAAGGCGAAGCCCGCGCTGAAGACATCCTTGAAATCGAGCGTCACCCGGCGGGGCAAATTCTGCAGACTGATCAGCCCAAGCAGCTTGCCGGCAGCCCCCGGATCAAGCTTGAGGAATTGCCCCTTTGCAGCTTCGAGGCTCAGATCACCGTTCAGCGACGCGAAATCGATATCGGTCGGCCCACCGTTCCAGGCCAGTTTCCCGTCCAGACGCGTCGTGCCGGCGCGCACGGTACCTGGATAGCCCAGACGGCCAAGCAGTTCCCCCACGTCGTTGCTGTCCATCCTGAAATCGAGTTGCGTCCGGCCTGTACCGCCACCGCGCTGCCATACGCCCTGACCGGTAAACGTACCCTGCGGATTCG
>QKII01000390.1 GCA_003249625.1 Propionivibrio sp.
CTGGGACGCCGAGAACAACCCGCTCAAGCACGCCCCCCACAGCCAGGCCGACCTCATCGGCGAATGGGACCGCCCCTACACCCGCCAGGAAGCCGTCTTCCCCCTGCCCTGGGTAGCGGACAACAAGTTCTGGCCGAGCGTCAATCGGATTGACGACGTGTATGGGGACCGGAACCTGTTCTGTGCCTGTGTGCCGATGGAGGCGTACGAAGAGTAACCGCGCACCATCGCCCAACAAAAAACGCCCCGAATTCGGGGCGTTTTTTGCCCGCCGTGTCACTCACAGCACCTGCCGAACAGCCCCCCATCCCGGTCTAATCAAGGGTGTGCCAGTTGCCATAAAGGTCTAGAATGCGCGCCTGTCCCGGCTCGGGGCGTCACCCAGCGCGCCAGCGGTGACTGACTGAACGGGTCCATCGAAAAGCAAAGAGATTTTATGCGCCGAATTGACGACTACCTAGCAGTAGCCGCCTTGATGACACTTGTCGCCTTCTGGATCATCGCTCAGGTTGCCACTTCACCCTCAGCTCATTGGCTTTTGGTCCCTGTACTGCTTCTCACCACTGCAATACTTGTCTCGCGGGGTGAACGTGGCCGCTGGAAAGCCCGCAGTTCTCAGTACACCAGAGAACTCGATGCCGTGATGAGCGAATACCAGACGCTGTCGTCAGCAGCCATGACATACGCCGAAGCGCAATTTACGGCGCTCGAAGATGAGATGGTCGAAGCGCAGCGCATCATCCAGGACTCGACAAGTCGGCTCTACGGCAGTTTCACCGGTCTGGAATCCCAGTCCACGGACCAGCGCGAGGCCCTGCGGGCGCTGGTCGATGAATTACTCGACATGGCGGGATCCGAGAGCGCCGAAGCGGAAGAGCAAGCCAGCCTGCACAAGTTCTTCGACGAGACAAAAGCGCTGATCAACGAGTTCATCATCAAGGTCACTGAACTGCGCGATGCCAGTCTGGGCATTGCGGAAAGCTTCACTCAGATGCGCGGAAAGATTCAGGCAGTGACCCAGTCGCTCAACCGTATCGGCGAAGTGACCAAGCAAACCGACCTTCTCGCCTTGAACGCGGCAATTCAGGCCGGTCGAGCCGGCGATGCGGGACGCGAGTTTGCCGTGGTTGCCGACGAAGTGCACAAGCTCGCTGCACGTACCCGTGAGGTCAATAGCTCGGTTCGCTCGAGCCTGGACGAAATTCTCGCTTCACTGGAGGAGGTCGGTGGGCGGGTCGATTTGGCCTGTCAGCTTGATCTGACCATCGCCACACGTTCGCGAGAAACAGTCGGCCAACTTGGCGAGGAAATGCAACTGCTCACCGACAAGGCACGCACCCACTCTGTACGGATCTCTGAAGTCAGCGACCAGATGCAGGCATTGACCAGGGATGGTGTCCTGGCCATGCAGTTCGAAGATATCGTCACCCAGATGATGGGCAGGATCAGCAAGAAATCCGCAAATGTCGGGCATTTTCTGCATGCGTTCCTTTCGCTTCACCAGGACACGGACGCAAAGAATGGACTTGAACGTTTCCGTTCGAGATCCCATCGTCTTGTTGCACTGATGGTCGAGTCTCAGCAGAACACGGACTCAATCAGTACCGCCCCGCCAAAAGATGGCGACGCGTGAGATTGAGCTTTTCTAGAAATTCCGGCGGGTTCCTGTTTTTTTTGACAGCACCCGCTGATGCCGCGCGCAATCGACGACGGTCGGACCGGTCGCATTTCAGGACTGCTGATCCAATATCTCCTTACGCACAGCGCACAAGGCGTCCCCGACGACTTCAACCTCGATCTCGCCTTCGCTCAAACTGATCACGAAACGATAAATAAAACCGGTAATGCGGTCGTCCTTGACCCGCGAGACATCGTCACAGGCATCATTCGACATACCCTCCGCCGTCCAGCCCCAGCCAGGAAACGCTGGAAACCGCGCGGCGAGCTCTACCGCTTTATCGACGCCCTCATCAGCATCCGCCAGCAAG
>QKII01000083.1 GCA_003249625.1 Propionivibrio sp.
GGGCATCAAGGACGGCCGGATTCAGGTAATTACCAGGCAGAAGATCACCGGCAAGGAAACGATCGACGCCACGGGTCTCGTGGTGGCCCCGGGCTTCATCGACACGCACTTCCATTCGGTCGATGTCTTTGCGACCAAGATGGCATTGCGCGACGGTGTCACCACCGGCATGGACCTGGAACAGGGCGCGGCCCGCGTGGGTCCGTGGTATGAGAAGAAGCTGAAGGAAGGCTGGCAGGTCAACTTCGGCACGACGTCCAGCCTGCTGTTCAATCGCCTGATCGTTCACGACTCTGAGGTCAAATTCAACGGGCCGGCCGACATGACGAGGCTCGATTTGATCAACCAGAGCGCCAAGGATGGCGTGCCGGGCTGGTCGGTCACCCGCAGCGACCTGAACCAGATGAATCAGGTCGTCCGCCTCCTCGACGAGGATCTTCGTCAGGGCGCGATCGGAATCGGGGTCGGCGCCGCCTACATGGCCAACGGGCTGACCACCTACGAACAGTTCGAAGCCCAGCGGGCGGCCGCCCGCTACGGGCGGCTCACATCGGTTCACACCCGGTTCCACCTGAGCAACCAGACCCCGACCGAGGCCCAGATCGGCCTGGACGAGGTGCTGGTGAACGCAATGCTGCTCAAGGCGCCGCTCCTCCTGGCCCACGACAACGACTACGGCTGGTGGGAGAACGAGGAGAAGCTGCGAATGGCACGCGCCCAGGGATACAACGTGTGGGGCGAGTACTATCCCTATATTCAGGGGTCGACGGGAGTCAGTGCCGATTTTCTCCAACCGAAGCTGTGGCTGGACAAGTACCACTACGAGTACAAGGACACGCTCTACGACCCGACCACCGATAGCTACATTCCCGACCGCGCGACCTACGAGAAGATCGTCAAGGAAGAACCCGGCCGAATCGTCGTCGTGGTCATGCCGTACCGCAAGCCCTGGCTCGACAAGTGGCTGCGCATCCCGCACATGACCGTGGCCACGGATTCGATGATCGGCATCGGCGCCGATGGCAAGTTCCTGCCCTGGGACGCGGACTACAGCAAGTACGCCGGCAACCCGCGTACGCCGGGCGCCATGGCCAAGACGCTGCGCCTGGGGCGCGAGCAGGGCGTACCGCTGATGTTCACGCTGGCGCAGCTCAGCTATTGGTCCGCGCTGCATCTCGGCGACACCGGACTGCAGGACATGAAGGATCGCGGTCGCGTGCAGGTCGGCAAGATAGCCGACCTCACGCTGATCGATCCGGAAAAGGTCACCGACAACTCGACTATGAAGAAAGGTGAGCAAGGTCTGCCTTCGACGGGCTTGCCCTACGTGATCGTCAACGGAACGATTCTCGTGAAGGACAGCAAGGTCCTGCCCGTGAAGCCCGGCAAGCCGATCCGTTTCCCGGTTGAGGAAAAGGGCCGGTTCAAGCCGGTGAACATCACCGAATGGCTCGATAAATACACAATCCCGGTCGAGACGATGCACTTTGACGACACGGGGGCGGGGGCCATCGTTGGAGGAAAGAAATGATCAGCCAAAAAAATTCTCCACAACATTATTAATGTCGTCGGAAGCGTTCATGAGTGACATACCGTCGACCAATTCATCGGTCAGCATCTACAAGAGCAACGTCCAATAGGAGGCACAGACATGAGCAACTCGCAGATCCTCATTACCAACGCGAACATTTTCGATGGCACGAGCGACAAGCTGTCCGATGGGATGAGCGTGCTTGTCGGGGGAAACAAAATTTCCAAAATTGCGAAGTCCATCGGCGCACCGGCAGGTGCGACCGTAATTGACGCCGGCGGCAAGGTGTTGATGCCGGGACTTATCGATGCCCACTACCACTCGATGTTCAATTTCTGGCCGGTCAGCAAGGTGCTGAGCTCCGACTTCGGGTATTTGTGTATCGCGGCTGCAAAGGCGGCGAACGAAACGCTGCTTCGGGGCTTCACGACAGTGCGGGACGTCGGCGGCAACTGCTTTCCGATTTCGAAAAGCACGGACGAGGGACTGATTGACGGGCCGCGCGTCTATCCTTGCGGCGGATACATCAGCCAGACGTCAGGGCACGGCGACTTCCGCGGCGCTCTGGACGTTCCACTCAACAGCGCGACCCCACTCGATTACTTCCAACGCGTCGGACATACGCTGATCGCCGATGGCGTGCCCGAGGTGATCAGGCGCACGCGTGAGGTGTTGCGTATGGGCGCCACGCAGATCAAGGCGATGGCGGGCGGCGGTGTGACCTCCCTGTATGACCCGCTCGACGTCACGGAATACACCTTCGAAGAGATGAAGGCGATCGTCGACGTGGCGAAGAGCTGGAACACCTACGTCGCGATTCACGTGAATACCGATGCGGCGATCCGGCAATGGGTCGAAGCCGGCGCGCTGTCGATTGAGCACGGGTTCTTCATCGAGGACGAGACCGCGAAGATGATGGCGGAGAAGGGCATCTGGTGGAGCATGCAGCCGATGGCCAACGATGAAGACGCATTGAAGTTCGAGAACCCCATCAGCACGGCGAAATACGAGCAATGTATCAACGGCCTGGACAACGCCATCAAGTGCGCCAGGAAATACAAGGTCAAGACCGCCTTCGGTTGCGACATGCTGTTCGATCCTGCGCAGGCCAAGAAGCAGGGAAAGTACCTCGCGAAGATGACGCAGTGGTACACACCGTTCGAAGCGCTGAAGATGGCCACGTCCACGAACGCGGAGCTGCTCAAGCTGTGCGGGCCGCGCGATCCCTACCCCGGTGAGCTCGGCGTCGTCAAGGAAGGCGCGCTCGCCGACCTGATTCTGGTGGACGGAAACCCGCTCGCCGATATCTGGCTCGTCGCCGACCCGGACAAGAACTTCGCCGTGATCATGAAGGATGGCAAGGTCTACAAGAACACGCTCCTCTAGCGGCGGAAATGATCAGATCGTTCAGGAGATACCAGTTATGAATACAAAGCGTATCGTCTCTGAACCGGGGAGCGTGGTTCGCCGGTGGGACGCGCTGATGCCGGGCAGTGTACTCAATGCTGATGACGCCTATTCGCGCCTTTCCGAGACAGAACTCAGAGAATTGGCCTGTCTCGCCAGGATTCGCTGGCTGCTGGAGACAGGTCGAGACGCCCCAGGCGGTGTTTCGGCGCAGGAGGCGGTCCGTATCGAGCGGGCCTTTGCGGAGCGTGGATGGGACGCGGAGTGGTTGCTCTCCCAACGTGAGGCTGTACGCCAACATCGCATCCAGCGTTCTTTCAATCCCGAAGTCGAAGGGCAGCACGCTGAGCTGACGGGCCTGGTGCTGCCGCTCGACTGGAATGCAAATGGGCGATTTACGAGATTCCTGCTGACACCCGAGCTCGGGGAGTGCAGTCACGAACCGCCGCCGCCGCATAACCAGGTTGTGTATATCGAGAGTCCCTCGCCAATCACGATCGTACCCGGCTATGTCACCGGCAATGGCGGCGAGCTACGCCTGTCGGTGTCCGGTTCGATCCGCTTTGCCGCCTCCAGCCACAAAGCCTTTCTGGTCGACGGACTGATGCGGGTGGACGCGAGCTACACCATCGAGCCCAATAGTATCGGGGTTTCACATGAACTGTTGTAGTCGGCCCGGAACTGGTGGGTTCTTCGAGCCGCTCTCAATCAATGGTGGTCGCGGAAAATGCTCGCTGCCATTTCATTGGAAAGTAGTCGGTGTTGGACCAAGTGCCTGTGCAGGTCGGACCAGGTCCCGGCTTTCTTCACCGGCTAGACCCATCGTGGTGTGGCTCAGCACTGGCAAGCAAGAAGAAGAAATATTGGCGCGCGCGGTTGTAAAGAATTTTGGCGCCGCAAAGTAGCAGCTGCGAGCCGACCTAACGTATGGAAAGACGTGGATACCGACATGAGTGAAGAAAAACGTGTAGTCCCCTTCGACGAAGCGTGCGATTTCGTCATCGAGCTGGGAGCGGCGGCGCACGCCTACGGCTGCTCCACTCCTCGACTGGAGGCGTTCCTCACCTCCCTCATGACCTCGTTCGGCTACCGCGGGGCGTTTCTCTCGACGCCGAATGACATGATCTTCGCTTTCCAGGCTTCTGGCGACAAACCGCAGCGGATCCACATCCTGTCGTCGCCCGGCACCGGGTTGAACCTCGACAGGCTGGCGCGCGTCGGTGACCTGGTCGATGTCGTTACCTCCGGACAAATCTCGATTGCAGACGCTTCGGCCGCTCTCGACGAGATCAGTAAGACACCGGTTCCATGGGGTCACGTGGCGAGCGCCATCTCGTATGCGGCGGTGGGTGCCGGTGTGGCTGGAGTCCTCATGGGTAGCTGGTGGGACATCGCCGTTGCGATGCCGTTGAGCCTCTTGGTATACGGGATGGTGGTTCTCTCAGGGCGTTTCGGGAGCGGGGGCATCGACTGGCTGCCGCTCACAAGCGCTTTCACCGTCGGTGTCCTCGCCGCCCTGGCGAAGGTGGCGGTGCCCGAGCTTAACGTCGTGCTGGTGGTCCTCTCCGCGGTTGCCGTTCTGCTGCCGGGCTACACGATCAGCCAGGGCGCAATGGAGATGGTCGGAGGCCATGTGGTCTCGGGCAACATCAACATAATGAGCGGGCTGGTCTACCTGGTGAAGCAGTTCGTCGGCGGATGGATCGGAGTCGGAGTCGTCGCCGCAACGATGGACGTCCACTCGGCGGTCGGCACGGCGCCGGACCTCCGCTGGCAGTGGCTCTTCGTGCCGGCCTTGTGCATCGGGTTGTGCCTCGCCTTTCAAACCTCGCGGCGGGACTTCTTGTGGGCTTGCCTCTCGTGCGCCATCGCCTACATCGGGTTCTTGGCCGGTACCGCGCTCTTCGCTGCCAACCTTGGCAACCTGCTCGGGACAGTGATCGCGGTCATCTTCTCGAATGCCTGGGCCACGAGGACCGGACGCCCGACGTCCATCGTCTTGGTCCCCGCCATCATCCTCCTCGTGAGCGGAACCATCGGCTTCCGGGGATTGGCGTCCATTGCATACGGCGACGTCACGCTGGGGGAGCAGCAGATCATGCACATGTTCGTCGTCGCCCTCACCATCGGGGCAGGATTGCTGGTCGGCAACACGATCAGCCGACCCAAGGTCACCCTGTGACAACCCTTGCCGAACCGAAACCATTAATCATCAACCCTTAGAAGGAGGACGAATAATGTGCACTCGAATCTTATGGAACGATAACAAATTGGCCGTCGTCGTCGGCCGGACTCTCCGAGCCCTACGAGTTCCTGAGACCGTAGGTGCTTCTGGTGAAGGTGATGAATAAAGAAAAATGTTGCTTCCCGTCTGCGTCCCCGTCCCTATAGGGACGCTAGTCAAGCCGGTGTCGTTCAGTCTATCTTGCGCGCTAGGTTCGCATGAATGATTCAACCCATTCTTAGGAGAAAGAGAATGACGGACTATACCAAGCTTGAAAAGGAAGTGGACGCAGCGGCCGATACGATCTGGGACGTCGCTTCGAAAGTCTGGGAATATGCAGAACTATCGTACAAGGAGGTCCAAAGCTCACCTTACGTAGCCGGAACATTGAAAAAAAATGGCTTCTCGATCAGCGACAAGGGAATCGGCGGTCTAGACACTTCCTGGATCGCTACCTGGGGCAGCGGCTCGCCAGTTTTGGGCATCCTGATTGAATTCGATGCCTTGCCGGGACTCGGTAACGATACGGTTCCCAAGCACACACCGGCAAAAAGCGGTAACCCCGATGGCCACGGCTGCGGCCACAACCTGATTGCCTCCACCTCGCTGGGCGCGGCGATCGCGCTCAAGAATCATATGGCGAAGGAGAAGATCGCGGGGACGCTCAAGGTCGTCGGCTGTCCGGCGGAAGAGTGTCTCAACGGCAAGAACTACATGTCCGCCGCCGGAGCGTTCAAGGATCTTGACGTTTGCCTGCACAACCACCCCATGTCGGAAAACGCGGTGTGGAATTTTCACTCCACTGCCGCAATGGATCTCTGGGTTGAATGGCACGGCACGACGGCCCATGCAGGTCAGGCGCCGTGGGATGGCCGCAGCGCCTTGCATGCCGCGGAAATCTTCCTCGTTGCCGCCAACATGATGCGCGAGCAGATGCTGCCTACGGCACGTCTGCACTACCAGATTCTCAATGGAGGGCTGGCGGTCAATGTCATTCCCGACTACGCGAAGGTCCTCATCCGTTATCGCGGGCCGAGCGCCGAAAATGTACTCAAATACAAGGCCTGGTTGACCGACATGGCCAAGGGAGCGGCTCTTTGCACCCAGACCAAAGAGGTCGTCACCAACCTTGGCGGAATCTACGATTGCCT
>QKII01000452.1 GCA_003249625.1 Propionivibrio sp.
CCTTCCGCGTGGCCCGAATCTCCTTGCCAAGAAGGGCAAAGCGCTGTATCCGCACGCGCCTATGGGTCCACACCCTTGGAGGGGACCCGAAATTTGCAATCTGAAGGAATACGCAAATGGCTAAAGAGATCGAAACGATCGAAGCCGTCGTGCGCACGGGGACGGGCAAGGGGGCCGCTCGCGCAGCACGTCGTGAGGGCTATGTGCCCGGCATCGTCTATGGCGACGGTCAAGACCCGGTTGCCGTGAACTTTGACTACAACAAGCTGCTCACCCGCCTGCGCAAGGGCCGCTTCATGTCGACCCTCTTCAACCTCAAGGTTGATGGCATGGACGACGTGCGCGTGATCTGCCGCGGCGTGCAGAAAGACGTGGTCAAGGATCTGCCGACGCACATCGACTTCATGCGCACGCACCGCGCTTCGCGCATCAACCTGTTCATTCACGTGAACTTCGACAACGCCGAGGCCTGCCCGGGTCTCAAGCGTGGTGGCACCCTGACCATCGTGCGTCCCGAAGTCGAACTCGAAGTGATGGCCGGTGACATCCCGGATCACATCACGGTCGACCTGACCGGCCGCCAGATCGGCGACGTGATCCACATCAGCGACATCCCGCTGCCGGAAGGCTGCAAGCCGACCATCGAGCGCAACTTCGTCGTGGCCAACATCGCCGCGCCGTCGGGCCTCGTGTCGTCTGACAACGCCGAAGGCGAGGGCGAAGCGGAAGCGTGATCCGCACCGCTAGTCGACATCGAAACGCCGGGCTCTTGGGCCCGGCGTTTTTCTATTCGATCAGGTAATACGCGTAGGATTTCGGGTCATAGCGTCCGGCCAACCTGAGATAGGGTCCGGCAACCCAGGCCTCTTTGCATTCATAGGGCAACTTATCGCCGTCAAGCACGACCTCGCTGCAATACAGGCCGTCCTTGAACTCCCAACGCCCGGAGACCTTCGCCTTCGAAAAGGTTCCACTCAGCGTTCCGTCAGAGTTCATCCGGATTCGAGAACCAGGGCTGACCTCGACACGCGCGCGGACAACGACCAGATCCTTGTCCGCAACCAGCCCCGTAAATTCAGGCTCGCTCATCACTCTGCGAAAGTCGGCGTCGGTATAGTCGGTCGGCACACAAGCCATCAGAAGCGCGCCGACCGTGGCAATCGCAATCTTCCACATGTTTTCCTCCGCTATTCACCTTACTAAGCGCCCCGGAAGAGAAACCTGCGTTGATCTGCGTCATTTGCTGGCAACTGTCACGCGCCGGTCGCGAAATCGTAGCCCTCGAATTCCCAGCCCATGATGCCACCGATCATGATCTTGACCGGCCGTCCAAGCTGCGCAAGTGCAAGCGCCCCCTGTTCGGCACCATTGCAATGCGGACCAGAGCAATAGACCACGAACAACGTGTCTTCAGGCCATTCCGCCATCCGTTCTGCGGTGATCATACGATGCGGCAGGAAGATCGCGTTCGGAACATGGCGGCGTGCATAGGTTTGCGGCGTCCCCACGACGTGGAGCAGCACGAAGCCCGGATCGCCTCCATTGGCGTATGCCGCATGCACGTCGCTGCAATCGGTCTCGAGCGCCGCGCGGAAACTCAGGTCGCGCACGACGTCGGCGCTGGC
>QKII01000305.1 GCA_003249625.1 Propionivibrio sp.
CGGACATGACGTGTACCATAGCGCTTTTTCTCGAACCGACTCGGATACGGGCCCCTGATGGCGCTTCCCTACGAATTGCTGATCGGCCTGCGATACACGCGGGCAAAACGGCGTAACCATTTCATTTCGTTCATTTCTCTGATTTCGATGCTCGGCATAGCGCTGGGCGTGACGGCGCTGATCGTCGTGTTGTCGGTGATGAACGGTTTTCAGACCGAACTGCGCAGCCGCATCCTGTCGGTTGTTTCGCACGTGCAGATCAGCGGGGCGGATGGCGAGATGGCCGGCTGGGAGCAGGTCGCTCAGGATGCCTCGAAACTGCCGGAGGTACGCGGCGCGGCGCCATACATCCAGGCGCAGGGGATGCTTTCGTTCGGCCAGTCGGTGCGTGGGGCGATGGTGCGCGGGATCATTCCGGACGAGGAGGAGAAAGTCGCGGAGTTCCGCGCACACATCAAGGAAGGGTCGCTCGATTCGCTGCAGCCGGATGCGTTCAACATCGTGCTCGGCAGCGATCTGGCGCGCAATCTGGGTGTTGTTCCGGGTGAAAAGGTGACGGTGATCGCACCGCAGGGCGTGGTGACGCCGGCCGGCGTGGTGCCGCGCCTGAAAACCTTCACCGTCAGCGGTATCTTTGAGGTTGGCATGTTCGAGTACGACAGCGGCCTGGCGCTGATTCGCATGGAGGATGCGCAGAAGCTTTACCGCATGGAGGATCGTGTCTCCGGCGTGCGCCTGAAACTCGACGACCTCTTCCGTGCGCCGTGGGTGGTGCGGCAACTGGCCAGCACGCTGACAGTGCCGGCGTATATCAGCGACTGGACACGCAGCCACGCCAACTTCTTCCGTGCCGTGGCCATCGAGAAGAACATGATGTTCATCATCCTCTCGCTGATCGTTGCCGTTGCGGCATTCAACATCGTATCGACGCTGGTCATGGCGGTGACCGACAAGCAGGCCGATATCGCTATTCTGCGCACGCTCGGCGCCAGCCCGCGCAGCATCATGGGAGTGTTCATGGTGCAGGGTGCGCTGATCGGGTTTATCGGGCTGGGTCTGGGGGTTCTCGGTGGCGTGACGCTGGCGCTGAACATCGACGTCGTCGTGCCGTTCATTGAGCGGCTGCTCGGCACGCAGCTGTTTTCCAAGGAGGTGTACTACATCTCCAGTTTGCCGTCCGAACTGCAGTGGGGGGACGTGATCACCATCACTGCCGTATCGTTCGTGCTTTCGCTGGTGGCGACGCTCTACCCGAGCTGGCGCGCCTCGCGCGTCAATCCTGCGGAGGCGCTTCGCTATGAGTGAAAATCGACAAATCGTGCTGGCCTGTCAGGCGTTGCGGAAAGTTTATCGCCAAGGGCCAGCCTGTGAGGTGCCGGTATTGAACGGCGTTGACCTGGAGATTGCCGCTGGCGAACGGGTGTCGATCATCGGTGCGTCGGGGTCGGGCAAGAGCACGCTGCTGCATTTGCTCGGTGGACTGGACAGCGCCAGTGGCGGGTCGATCCAGCTGATGGGACGCGACCTGGCCCGGATCGGCGACGCTGAACGCGGCGAGATGCGCAACCGACATCTCGGCTTCGTCTATCAGTTTCACCACCTGCTGCCGGAATTTACCGCGCTGG
>QKII01000225.1 GCA_003249625.1 Propionivibrio sp.
TACATCTTGCCGTCGCGGATCTCCGCCTTCCAGGGATCGGTATTCCATAGATTCGGCGTCACCGGCTGGACGTCGAAATGACCATAGAACAACGCGGTCGGTTGCCCGGGAGCATCCATCCATTCTGCTGTCAGCGTGTAGTAACCATCCGTCTCATGAATGGTGGCGTTCTTCATGCCGATGTCGTCCAGCTTCTTCTTGACCCATTCCGCGGCTTTCAGGACGTCCGGAGCATGTTCCGGCGCCATGGCCAGGGAAGGTATGGCAACCAACTCTTTCAATTGGTTGAGGAGCCGTTCATTGTTCTCCTTGAAGTACTTGTCGTACGCCGCAATCTGTTCGGCGCTTGCGTGGTTGATCTTCAGCTGCGAACCCGAGGCGCCCGCGGCACTTTTTTCCCCCATCGCTGTGGCATGCTCAGGGCCGGAATTTTCATGGGCGTGTGCTGTATTTGATGCATCCATTTTCGTTTCCGTGCTCAACAGATTTGCTCCTGATCAGACGAGTATGCGCTTCGGCATGCGGCGATTGCCTCAGAAGGGCGCTAGCGCGTGCCCCACTTTCAACCCTTCAGCGCGTCCAAGCCATAGGTCGTAGCCATGACCTGGTCGCGCTGTTCACCGGGTAGCTCGGCCAGCTTCGGCAGTTCGTCCGCTCCCGCGCCCAGGCGGATCAGTCGCGGCGGAGGGGTGACGAAGGCCTGGGCCACGAGCTCGCGCGCGAAGTCTTCCGTCAGCATCGGGTTGTCCTGCGAGGTGTTCGCCCGCTTGACGATGCCATCATAGGCATTCCGGTAGCGCGAACTCGGGGCTCTGTAGCGCTCGATGTCGCGAGAGCCATTCACGGCAATGTTCGACTTCACCCTACCGGGCTGCACCAAGATGACGTCGATGCCAAAAGGCGCGACCTCCATCCGCATGACCTCCGAGATCATGTGCACCGCGCTCTTGCTCGCGCAGTAGCCTCCGGCGAAGGGTGTAGGCAACAGGCCCGCGACGCTGCCGATGTTGATCAGTCGCCCCCGCTTTTGCTCCGCCATGTGCGGGAACACGGCTTGGCTCATCGCGACCATCCCCAGCACGTTGGTTTCCAGCACGGCGCGCAGATCCCCGAGCGGCTGTTCGAGCAAGGGACCGAAGGCGTTCGTTCCGGCGTTGTTGATCAGGACATCAATGCGCCCGGCCTTGTCGATGATCGCGTCGACTGCGGCCTGGATCGACGACGGATCGTTGACATCCAAACTCGCCGTTTCGACGCCCGTGGCAGCGAGGTCAGCGAGCGCCTCCTTGCGGCGTGCCGTGGCGAAGACGCGGTGACCTTGGCGCTGCAGCTCGCCCGTCAGGGCGCGGCCAATTCCGCTGGAGCATCCCGTAACGACGGTAACCTGATTCCTTAAATTGGACATGGGCGTCTCCTAGGCCGCGCTGAAGCGGGCGGGGCTGCTCGACTACCTCTCGGCGAACGTCTGGGTGATGTGACGGCCGACCCACGCACCTAGCGACTCGTCCCTCTGGTCGCCCGTGCTGAAGAAGACGACCAGGGCGTCGTGGGAGGGGGAGATCCACAGGCCCTGGCCTCCGACGCCCGCCTTGAACAGGTCGCCATCGGGCGTGACGA
>QKII01000315.1 GCA_003249625.1 Propionivibrio sp.
CAGTCCGCTCGACAAGCTGGTCTCGGAACTGATGATCGTTGCCAACAGCACCTGGGGAGGCCTGCTTGCCGACAAGAGCGTTCCGGCGATCTACCGGGCACAAACGGGCGGCAAGGTGCGCATGACCACCTCGCCGTTGCCGCATGATGGTCTCGGCGTCGACCAGTACGCCTGGTCGTCGTCGCCGCTGCGCCGCTATGTCGATCTGATCAACCAGTGGCAGCTGATCGCCTGTCTCGAAGGCCATGCGCCGCCGTTCAAGCCGAAGTCCGAACTGTTGTTCGCCGCCATGCGCGATTTCGACCTGACTTACAGTGCCTACGCCGACTTCCAGCGGCAGATGGAACGCTACTGGTGCTTGCGCTGGCTGCGGCAGGAGAACGTGCAGACGATCGATGCCACCATCCGCCGGGAGAATCTGGTTAAACTCGATCATCTGCCCTTGTTGCAGCGGCCGATCTGGCGCCGGGGCAGCGCGTGCGTCTGTCGGTGGACACGATCGACTTTTTGACGCTCGAGCTCGGTTGCCGCTATCTGGAAACACTGGAAGCGGTTCTTGTGCAGGATGGCGAATTAGATGAAGAAGCATCAGAAGAAGGCGCGAAAAGCGAAGGGTCGGTCGGTTGATATGAGTGCGGTCATGGCGTTGAACGCGCCGGCGGTGTTGCGCCCGTCTGGCGAGCGCAACTTCGCGATCGCGCTCGTGTTTTCACTGATCCTTCATGCCGTGCTGTTGACGCTGCATTTCAAGTATCCGGATGCGTCGCGCGCGCTTCAGGAAAAAGCGCTGGACATCATTCTGGTTAATGCCAAGTCGGCGAGAGCGCCGAAGGATGCACAGGCGCTGGCTCAGACGAATCTCGATGGCGGCGGCAACAGCGAGCAGGAGCGAAGGGTAAAGACCCCATTGCCGCCCTCGCTACGTCAGCAAGCCGGCAATGACCTCGAACAGGCGCAGAAGCGCGTGCGGACGTTGGAGGCCAGGCAGAAGCAATTGCTCGCCCAGTCCAAGGGCAAACCGAAAGCAGCTGCCAAGGAATCGTCGGAAACGGAAGCGCCGCCGGTTGCCGAAGCCGAGCCAAGCGGGCTGGATCTGGTTAGCAAGTCGCTGCAGATGGCCCGCCTTGAGGGAGAAATTGCTCGGCAGACCGAGGAGTACAACAAGCGTCCGCGCGTGGGACGGCTGACGAGCGCCCGTGTCAGGGAGTATCGGTTCGCACGCTACGTCGACGATTGGCGGCATAAAGTAGAACGCATTGGCACGCTCAATTACCCGGAGGCAGCGCGCGGGAAGATTTACGGCAGCCTGGTTCTGTCCGTTCGTCTGAAAAGCGATGGCAGCGTGGAGAGGATCGACATCGATCGTTCTTCGGGAAGCAGGGTGCTGGACGATGCTGCGCGGCGCGTTGTGAGGATGGCAGAGCCTTTCGCCAACTTTCCACCCGATATCGCGCGTGATTTCGATATTCTTGAAATTACCCGGACCTGGACGTTTACCAAAGGCAGTCAGGTTGCAACAACCAACTGATTCGCTACACTTTCATCACCCTGAGGCAATTCGAAATGACCGACAAATACTGCGTTTTCGGTAACCCAATCGGCCACAGCAAGTCGCCGATCATTCAGATGGCGTTTGCCCGCCAGACCGGACAGGACATCGAGTACCGGGCGATTCTCGCCCCGACCGACGGATTCGCCGATGCCGTGGACGCGTTTATCGCTGAAGGCGGCAAGGGCGCGAACGTAACGTTGCCGTTCAAGCAGGAGGCCTTCCAGCTGGCGACCCGGTTGACCTTGCGCGCCGAACAGGCCGGAGCGGTGAATACGCTGGTATTCAACGACAACGAAGTGGTGGGCGACAACACGGACGGAGTCGGCCTGCTGCGCGACATCATGGTCAATCT